>CAMWSZ010000355.1 GCA_947177005.1 uncultured Clostridia bacterium
GGCCGGGGTTGATCTCCGCCAGCCAGCGGCGGTGGTCGATGCCGTTGGTGACGTTTTTGAACTTCTCCGGCTCCATGGCATAGGCGTCCTTGAACACGTCCTTCCGCAGGATATCGCTGTGCAGCGCGGACACGCCGTTGACGGCCATGCCGCCTGCGATGCACAGGTTTGCCATACGGACCTCGTTGCCCCAGATAATGGCCATATTCCGGACCTTGTTCTCGTCGCCGTGATAGAAATTGGTGACTTTTTCCTGCCAGCGGCGGGCGATCTCGCAAAGGATCTGCCAGATACGGGGCAGCAGGGTCTGCACCAGCTCCTGCGGCCAGCGCTCCAGGGCCTCGGCCAGAACGGTATGGTTCGTGTAGGCCACGGCGTTGGAGGTGATGTGCCACGCCTCATCCCAGCTCAGACCGGCGTCATCCATTAGAATGCGCATCAGCTCGGGGATGACCAGTGCGGGGTGGGTATCGTTGATCTGGATGACGTTTTTCTCATGGAAGTTGGTGACGGTCTTGTAATTCTGGATATGTTTGCGCACGATAGACTGGACGGTGGCCGACACAAAGAAATACTGCTGGCGCAGGCGGAGGCTTTTGCCCTCGTAGTGGTTGTCCTCGGGATAGAGGACCTTTGCGATGACCTCCGCCATAGCCTGCTCCTCACCGGCCCGGAGGTACTCGCCCTTGCTGAACAGGCTCATATCAATGGGCTTGGGGCTTTTGGCGTCCCACAGGCGCAGGGAGTTGGTGTGGTTGGTATCATAACCGGCAATGGTCATATCGCAGGGAATGGCCAGCACCTTGGTATAGTTTTCATTGACGATATGCAGGTGGTCGCCGTCCCAGAACTCGCGGAGGGTGCCGCCGAAGTGGACCTCTTCCATTTCGTCGGGTCTGGGGATGAGCCAGGCGTCGCCCTGGTCGCGCCAGTTGTCGGGGAGCTCGATCTGCTGTCCGTCCACGATCTTCTGCCGGAACAGTCCCAGCTCATAGCAGATAGAATAGCCCCGGGCGGGGATTTCCAGCGTGGTCAGACTGTCCAGATAGCAGGCGGCCAGACGGCCCAGACCGCCGTTGCCCAGACCGGCGTCCGGTTCCATATCAAAGATGCGGGCGGGTTTGAAGCCCATTTCCGCAATAGCTTCCTTCAGCGGCTCCAGCACGCCCAGATTGTAGGCGTTTTTCATCAGGCTGCGGCCCATTAGGAATTCCATGGACATATAATGTACCCGCCGCTGCTGTTTTTTGCGCGTTGCGGAGCGGGACTCCACATACTGCGTGCTCATCCGGTCGCGGAGCACCATTGCGCAGGCTTTCATCATATTCGCTTCCGTCGCTTCCTCCTCGGTACAGCCGAAGTTCAGACGGAGCTTTTCGCCGATTGCCTGCTTCATGGTCTCCTTTGTCAACTTTTCCATAGGGATCTCCTCATTTCTATTGCATAGGATATACTTTTTCTTGATAGAAAAAGTAGAAAAGAACTTTACAGCGCTTCCAAAACGACTGCCGGTCCGGGATTTTCGCCGCCGTCTCATCAAAAATCTGCATAATATAACGGAGAGGCGGGCCGAACTCGCCCGCCCCCCGCAAAAAACCAGTTGGTCAGGAACAGATTTTTTGATAGATATTGTTGTACTCCTCGGCGCGGCGGGGCCAGCTGAAGTCTTCGGACATACCAGCCTCCTGGAGTTTCCGGAACGCGGGCGCGTTGTTGTAGAACAGGTCCACGGCCTGCCGGATGACATACAGCATATCGTGGCTGCTGTAATCGGCGAAAGTGAAGCCGTTGCCCGCGCCGCACCATGCCTCGTAGGGATGAACGGTGTCTTTCAGGCCGCCGGTTTCGCGGACAATGGGCACAGTGCCGTAGCGCATGGCGATCATCTGGGCGAGGCCGCAGGGTTCGCTCTTGGAGGGCATGAGCAGCAGATCCGCGCCTGCGTAGATCTTCATGGCGAGGGCCTCGTTGTAGCCGCGGTACAGGGCCATACGGCCCTGATACTGGCCCAGCTTTGCCTCAAAGAACTGTTCATAGTTCCAGTCGCCGCTGCCCAGCACCACGAACTGGCAGTTAAGGCCAAGGATTTCGTCAAAGACCTGGCACACCAGATCAAGGCCCTTGTGGCTGACCAGACGGCTGATGATGCCGATGACAGGCACATCCGGGTTCACGTCCAGATTCATGGTCTCCTGGAGGTGCTGTTTGTTGACCGCCTTGCCCTTTTCCATGGTTTCGATACCCTTTTTGGGCTTGAGGCTGTAGTTGGCTTCGATGCGCTTGTCGGCAGCCGGATCATAGGCAGCCATATCCAGCCCGTTGAGCACGCCGTAGACCTTGCCGCCGTTGATCCGGATGACGCTCTCCATACCGTGGGCGAAGTAGGCGTAGCGCAGCTCCTGCGCGTAGGTGGGGCTGACGGCTGTGATCGCGTCGCAGGTCATGAGCGCGCCTTTCAGCAGGTTGACGTCGCCGTCCATGGCAATGGTGCCGTCAGTGAACCAGCCGGGGGCCAGACCGAACAGGTCTTCCAAGGTTTCCTTGCCGTAGCGGCCTTGGTACTCGATATTATGCACAGTGAAAACCGTCTTAATGCCGCGGATCTCGCTCCAGCGGACACACTCGTCCTTCAGATAGATAGGGATCAGAGCGGTCTGCCAGTCGTTGCAGTGGATGACCTCGGGCATAAATTCCAAGGCGTTCAGCAGGGCGACGGTGGCGCGGGAGAAGAACCCGAACCGTTCGCCGTCGTCGTAGTGGCCGTAGAGGGAATCGCGTTTGAAGTAGTATTCGTTGTCCACGAAGTACCACGTCACGCCCTCCTGTTCCAGACGGAACAGGCCGCAGTAGACGCGGCGCCAGCCCAGGGGGACCTCAATGCTGCACACGAAGGACATTTTGTCCTTCCAGTTGTCCGCTACGCGCTGATAGAGGGGGAGGATGACCTCCACATCGTTTCCGGCCTTGGCCAGCGCCTGGGGAAGGCTGCCGGCCACGTCAGCCAAGCCGCCGGTTTTGCAGAAGGGGACTGCCTCAGAAGTGGCAAACAGGATTTTCATTGGGAAAAACCTCCTTTATGATAGCACTAGTATATCTCAAATCAAGTGAAAAGTAAAGGTTTTCCGCCGGTATCGGCTGCTATCGGCCCGAAAACTGTAAAACCTGATAAAAGGGCGGGGGGAACCGGCGGCGAATTTGTTACACCTTGCTGTTCTTTGCGATCACCATGGGGTAATTATCGTTGGCCATCAGGGTTCTGGACTCCATGACCTCCACGCCCTTATCGGCGATGATATGGTGGAGCACGGCGTCGCGGCTGACGGCGGTATCCTGCATAAGGATGCAGTCCTTGACCTCCGCGCCCTTGGCAACGGAGACGCCGCGGAAGATAATGGAGTTTTCGACGGTGCCCTCAATGGTGCAGCCGTCGGCCACCAGGCAGTTGCAGCAGGTACCGGCGGGATCGATATAGGTGGACGCCTGATTGCGCTCTTTGGTATGGATGGGGCGGGCGGTATTGAAGACCTCCTGCCGGATGGCCGGGTCCAGCATCTCCATGCTGCGCAGGTAGTAGCCCTTGAGGGTACGGATCTGGGCGGCGTAGCCGTCCCACACATAGGACTGGATATGCAGGGTATCGGCCTTGCCCTGAAGCACGGCGCTGCGGAAATTGATCTGGTCATGGCTCAGGCACTCGTCCACCAGCTTGAGCAGCAGCTCCTTGGAGAGAATGTAGATCTCAAGGGAGCGTTTGCAGCCGCTGGGGTCGTGGAGGGGATAGAGGGTCTCCGCAATGCGGCCCTGTTCATTGAG
>CAMWSZ010000356.1 GCA_947177005.1 uncultured Clostridia bacterium
AGCTGACCGAGACTGCCGCCGCCGCGCTCAGCCGGGAAGCCGCAGACGCTGTGGGCGCATACGATCGGAGTTATGCTTCTATGCTGCGTGCAAAAATGCAGGGCAAAACAGCGCCGGAATGGTTTGCGGAGGAAACGGATGCCAGCATGACAGCAGATGATGCGTTGAATCAACGTTTAGGCGAGCTGCATACACTTTTGGAGCAGTCCAACAACCGGATGATGCAGCAGTTGATTCCAGACGCTGCCCTGCCGCCGAAAACAGCTGTCAATTGGGCGGTATGCGATTCGCACATGCTTGCCAAATCGGTCGGACAGCAGGCGGTTGTGCTGGGGACACAGAGCGCAGCGCTTCCGGCAGGCTATGAGCCAAAGCTTCTGACGGCTGTTCCAGCAGAAAAGATCGTAGCAGCAGCGCTGGAGACAGGAATGGATGCCGGAATCAAGACGGCAGCGGCCGGAGCGCTGAAGGTGGCCGCAGAAAAAAGATTGATCGAACAGCTTCCGGCGGGAATTCCTATGCATCTGGCAGCAGATTTTGTCTGTACCGAAATCGAAAACCTAAAAACACTGAAGGCCGTTGCGAACGGCTCTGTTACACCGGGTGAGGCGGCAGACCGAATGAGCCGCAGTACGGCTGTTATGTATTATGAAATGACCTTCAGCGCAGCAGGAAGCGCGATTGGTACGGCGCTGCTGGGCTGGATTCCTGTTGTTGGACCGGTGATCGGTCCGGTGATTGGCGGCACGATTGGTTATTTGGCTGGCGATGCTGTCGGACGAAAGGTCCATGCCGCCGCTAATCAAGTTGCTGTCATAGCCAAAAAGGCCGTGAAAAATGTCTGGAGCAGAGCAAAAGCCGCTGTCTTAACGTTAGGAAGCGGTATAAAATCCGGTTTGCTGAAGCAGGTTTGATAGAGGAGATGTATACGTAATGAAAAAGATCCGTTTCCCGCTGAAGCTCGCGGACGGTATCGAGGTCCGTTCCCTGGAGGAACTGCGGGAGCATTTTGATTTGCAGGCGGTTTTGGAACATTACAAGACCGGAAAGCTGCTGACATGGCTGGAGGATCGTTATCTGGAGAGTGAAGCGGAAGCTGTGCGTACTTTGGACGAGTCTGCATCTGACTTCCAGCAACGGTTTTGCGAGATTTTCCAGGTGGAATATGTCGGGACGGATGTGGATATGGAGGAGATCGAACGCCGTCAGAGACGCTTGAAACGGCTTCGTACCGTCACAGACGAGACAGAGTTTATCTCAAATATTGACTATGTTGCTTTTGACCAGGAAGAACTTGCGGAGCTGTTGGATGAAGAGGCGTCCAAAATCTATCTCTGTGGGAAAAAGTTTATTGTTCCGGCTTCCCGGAGAGGTGTTACTTATGTGGGAATTAATACTCCCGCCGTACAGGTCAGCGGGAAGATTCCAAATAATCCGGATGAATTGGGAATTACATTTGTGAATGTCCAGTGCGATTCTCTGCCCCAGCCTGCCGTGCGGAGTACAACTGCGAAGAAAGACCGATCGGTTGATTGTAAGGAAATTCCATTTGACATCATGTTGCGTTTCGTCCATATGCCCCATTCCGAACATTACTTTCTCCATTATGAAATGGCGTTTGACGGTCAGGCAGGCGAAGAGGTGCAGGTTTGGTACAAATATGGGCTGCCTGACGGCAAGAAATCCTCCCTCCCGCAAGACGTTCTGAATATATTAAGGAATGAGGAGTGGTATGACTGTGATGATTGGAACTGCCTCAGCTGCGAAGATGAACTGTGTATCCGTAATGACAGAGAGGAGATCTGGTCACTGATTGATTTACAGTCCGACCACGTGATCTATACACAGGACGACTTTTCCGGCAAATGGCTGACGGCCTTCGACAGCAAATATCTTGTTCTCTACAGCAGTAAGGAGGAAGCGCTTGAGATTTTCGACCGCTGTGAGCCGGAACGAAAACGGATCTTGCAGGTGAAAGAGGATTCAAACTATCAAAACAAACTTTTCCTTAACAAATCTGCTGTCGGAAGAAATATAGCTAGCCTTTCAGAGCTGTGTGGCCTCGTGGATGGAAGACTGTATTTTGTCGTTGAACACGAGAAAGACGGAAATTCCTGGTTGGCCTGCTTTCATCTTGATACAGAGCTGTTCCATTTTGTGGCTGCATTGGAAGAAGACCCGGGCGATGCGAAAATTATTGGAAATACAGAGTATATTTATCTTATGGATTCTTCCGTTATATCAGCAGTCAATCTGCGCACAAGAGGCGTTTGCACATTCGAGGTGGCCGCGCCAATCACCGGCCAGCAGACGGACTATACCGTATTTATTACTGACGATAGTATATGCATGATCGAGCTGGCCAACTGTGGAATGAAAGAATATTCCGCTGAAAGGCTGGATGAATTAGAGAGGTCTAATGAAATAGATATGAAAGATATAAAAGATATGATTTTTTGGGGGTCTGCTGTTTATTTCTATAATAAAGATGAATCTGCCAAAAAGGGAAAACGTGTAGGATTTCGACTGGATTTGGCGAATGAAACTATTCGGTTGGAGAAGTTTTGGTTCTGACTTTCAGAGAATCAAAAAGGTTTTCCGATTTCATCCAAAATGCAAATATATACTATAACTATGAAGCTCCAGGGACATCCCTGGAGCTATCTACATTTTGGAGGTAATTGCTATGTTGGAAAACTTTGTCTGTTCCGCCTGCGGCGAGGAACTGCCTCTTGCCGGCAGCATCGTCTTTGACGGGCGATCGCTGTGCTGGAGCTGCCACGATGACCTGACCTGTGTCTGTGAACGGTGCGGCGAACGGATTTGGCGGGAAAATGCCTGCGGCGACGACACGATCACCTTGTGCGAGGACTGTGAGGACCGGTACTTTGAGCACTGCGCGGAATGCGGACGGTTGGTTGCGATGGAGGATTTGTGTTATCTGCCGGATGACAATGACGGCTACTGTGAGAGCTGCCGGAACCGTCTGATGCAGGAACAGGGCGTCCGCAGCTACTGCTACAAACCCGAACCTATATTCTATGGTGTTGGTACACGCTATATGGGTGTAGAACTGGAAATTGATAGTGCTGGTGAGTCGGATTACAATGCCCGTTTGATTCGAGACGCTGCAAACCAGGGGCAGGAGCGTATCTACATCAAACACGACGGTTCTCTGGACGAAGGTCTGGAAATTGTCACACATCCCATGACCCTGAGCTATCATATGTCGGAGATGCCCTGGCAGGCGGTAATCGACAAGGCCCGGCAGCTGGGCTATACCAGCCATCAGTCGGGAACCTGCGGCCTGCACGTCCACGTTAACAGGTCCAGCCTGGGCGATACATACCGGCAGCAGGACGATACCATTGCCCGGATTCTGTTCCTGGTCGAAACCTTCTGGCACGAACTGTTGCGGTTCAGTCGCCGGACGCAGAGTCAGCTGGAACGCTGGGCGGCGCGGTATGGCCGGAAGGATGAACCCCAGGATGTGCTGCGCAGTGCGAAAGGCAGCTATAACCGGTACACCTGTGTCAATTTGATGCCCTCGGAAACGATTGAGTTCAGAATCTTCCGCGGGACGCTGAAATACAATACCATTATCGCCACATTACAGCTTGTCGAGGCAATCTGTGATGTGGCGGCTGTTTTGTCGGACGACGAGGTCAAAGGGCTTACCTGGTCCGAATTTGTGTCCCGGCTCTATGAGGACACTACCCCGGAACTGATTCAATATCTCAAGGAACGGCGTCTGTATGTCAATGAGCCTGTTGAGACTTCTGAGGAGGTGTGAGCTATGTGCGCTATC
>CAMWSZ010000357.1 GCA_947177005.1 uncultured Clostridia bacterium
TCCTCCAACAGCTGGGGCGATATCTGCATGATCCCCACCACGATCCTGCTGCCGGACCTGAGTCTGTACTTTCAGCCGCTGTGCAAGCTCAGCGAGATCGAGAACGATTACAACTTCGCTTCCAACCGCGCCTATGACGGCGTAGTCTACGGCATCCCCTCCACCGGAAACGCGCAGGGTATTGTCTACAACAAGAAGGTGGCGGAGCAGGCCGGTTACACCGCTGATAACCTGCCCAAGACACCGGATGCGTTCCTTCAGTTCCTTCAGGACATTAAGGATAAGACCGATGCCATCCCTCTGTACACGAACTTTGCGGCTGGCTGGACGATGGGCGCATGGGATGCCTACATCGGCGGCGGCGCGACCGGCGACCCGGATTGGATGAATATTACCATGCCGCAGACAAAAGATCCGTTTACCGACCGGGGCGACGGGACCGGCCCTTATGTTCCCTACTATATTCTTTATGAAGCCGTCAGTCGCGGCCTGACCGAAGATTCCCCCACCGCTACCGACTGGGAGGGCAGCAAGCCTATGATTAACAACGGTCAGATCGGAACGATGGTTCTGGGTTCCTGGGCGATTATCCAGATGCAGGAAGCCGGTCCGAATCCTGATGATATCGGCTATATGCCCTTCCCCATTACCCAGCCGGACGGCGTGCAGTACGCCTCCGCAGGCGCGGACTACTGCTTCGGCGTGAACAACAGCATCTCCACCGACAATAAGATTGCCTCCATGCTGTACATCAAGTGGCTCAGCGAGTCCAGCAACTTCGCTTATGACCAGGGCGGCGTGCCTGTACTGAAAAATCAGGCGTATCCCGATACGCTGGCCGCTTTCGACGGCATCGAGCTGCTGGAAGACACGCCCGCTCCCACGGAGTTGGCCGAACTGCAGCCCAACGTCAACCGGGAAAGCGAACTGTCCCTGAACGCCGACAACACCCATGTGCAGCGCGTTGTGGAAGCAGTTGTCACCGGCAACGAGACTCTCGACGACATCATTGCAGACTGGAATGCCCGCTGGAACAAGGCGGTGGAACGCTATGCGCCTGCGGCTTGACCGGTCAAGCCATTGTCAGAGGGCCGGATACCGGCCCTCTGACAGTAAGAAATGTTCGATAATCTGTGTGAGAAAAGAAAGGGAGGCATCTATGAGTAAAAATCAAGCTGTCGCGGAACAGCCAAAACTGACCTTTATCCAGAAGTGCAAAACCATGCGCGGCCAGCAGATCATCTGTACCATTGTGTTTTTGATCGCCCCGCTGCTGCTCCTGTTCACGTTTACCTACCTGCCCTTTTTCAAAATGGTGCAGTTCAGCTTTTACGACCGGGATTACCTGCGTGTCCGCGATTTTGTGGGCCTGCGGAACTATATGGACGTGTTCAGCCGCGATGACTGCTTCCAGGCTCTGAAGCTGAGCCTGTACTATATGTGCGGTTCTGTTGTGCAGATCTCTCTGGCGCTGCTCTTTGCCACGATCCTTAGCTTTAAGGTGCGGGGCAGCAAGTTTTTCCGGGGCGCACTGTATTTCCCCTGCCTCATCTGCGGCATTGCGGTCGGATTTATTTTCAAGTTCTTTCTGAATCCCGGCTTTGTGCTGGATACCCTGCTGGGCTGGGCGGGCATCACCAATACCCCCAATTGGCTGGAAAACCAGGCCATCAATAACATTGTCCTGGTGGCCTGCTCCCTGTGGAAATACATTGGTCAGAATATCGTACTCTTTATCGGCGCCATCGCATCCGTGGACCCGGTCCTCTACGAAGCCGCCGAGATCGACGGTGCCAATGCTTGGCAGCGGTTCAAGTGCATCATCATCCCCTCCATCCGCACCATCGTTGTCCTGAACCTGATCCTGTCTGTTTCCGGCGCGCTGTCGGCCTTTGAAATGCCCTACGTTGTCACCAACGGCACCTTCGGCACCTCCACCTATTTCGTCGTCATGAACAAGCTCGCCCATACAGACATGAAAGTGGGCCTTGCCAGTGCGATGGCTGTGGTGCTGCTGGTCCTGATCGTTGCCGTAACCGGTGTGCAGAAGCTGGCTGAAAAAGCAATGGAAGCCGCCGAAAACAAACCTGTCCACTATTGATCGAAGGAGGTATAAAAATGGATAATGGTATTAAAATCCGCAGGGGCCTTATCAGCTTTTTGAAATATGCTCTGTTGATCTTCGCCGCATTTGTGGCTCTGGTCCCTATCGTTTCCTGCGTTATTACCGCCTTCAAGAGCGTGGAGGAGTACCAAAATACCAACGTCATGGTCCTGCCCCAGAGCTGGACTTACTTTGAGAACTTCAAGACCGCATGGCAGCAGGCCGATATGGGCAGCGCGTTCCTGCACAGCTTCTTTATTGTTATCTGTGTCCTGGTGGGCAGCGTGTTTATCAGCGCCATGCTCGCCTATGTCCTCAACCGCTTCAAGTTCACTGGCAATCAGACCATCCGCAACCTGTTCACCATCGCCACTCTCATTCCCGGCATCGCCAGCCAGGTCACGGTTTACCAGATCATGACCGCTCTGGGCCTGGTCAACACCATGCACGGATATATTATCCTGATGCTGGGTACGGATGTTATCACAATCTATATTTTCCTGCAATTTTTTGAGAACCTGCCTGTCACGCTGGACGAGAGCGCAATTATTGACGGCTGCACCTATTTCGGCGCGTTTTTCCGCATTTTGTTCCCACTGCTGAAACCCGCCATTGTTACCAGCGCAATACTCAAAGGCGTAAGCACTTATAACGAATACTACATGGCCGGTCTGTATCTTCAGGACAAGACCCGCTTCCAGGTTGTCTCGACTTCCCTGTACGTATTCACCGGACCGATGGGCAGCCAGTACAACTATATCTGTGCCGGCGTACTTATCACCATCATCCCCGCACTCATTATCTTCATTCTCTGCCAGGATCAGATTTACAGCGGTATGGCCGCAGGCGCGGTGAAGGGATAATGCTTTTCTCCTTTTCCCCTCCTGTCCGGTGGAAACACCAGAGGGAGGGGAAAAGATTCAAGACCTAGAAAGGAAGTCATTTTTATGAGTCATGTAGAACTGATTTGTTCTGGCCTGCCCAATATTCCCTGGCAGGAGAAACCAAAAGACTGTACCGCTCCTCTCTGGCGGTATCGGGAAAACCCCGTTATTAACCGCAACCCGCTGCCCGGCGTGGCCCGTATTTTTAACAGCGCAGTCGTATCCTATGGGGAAACGTTTATCGGTGTGTTTCGGGGCGAACAGACCAACGGCATTCCCTTTATCTACCTGGGCCGCAGCAGCGACGGCATTCGCTGGACATTCAACAGCGATAAAATTCCCTTTGCGGATAAAGACGGCAAGCCCTTCCAGCCTGTCTATGCCTATGATCCCCGTCTGGTCAAAGTGGAGGATGCCTATTTTATCATCTGGTGCCAGGATTTCTATGGCGCATCCATCGGCATTGCCAAAACAACGGATTTCAAGACCTTCACCCGTGTAGAAAATCCGTTCCTGCCCTTTACCCGCAATGCGGACCTCTTTCCGCGAAAAATCAACGGTATGTACACGATGCTCTCTCGCCCCTCCGATTCCGGACATACGCCTTTCGGCGATATCTTCCTCAGCCAAAGCCCGGATATGGAGTTCTGGGGCCGTCACCGCCACGTCATGGGCAAAAGCGGCAACTGGTGGGAAAACCTGAAAATCGGCGGCGGCGCGGCTCCGATTGAAACCAGCGAGGGCTGGCTGCTCTTTTACCACGGCGTCACCGGCACCTGCAACGGCTATGTGTACTCCATCGGTGGAGCCATCCTGGAC
>CAMWSZ010000358.1 GCA_947177005.1 uncultured Clostridia bacterium
GGTATACGGACTGTCCTTCGCCGGTTTGGAGATCCGTTTCTCCGTGGACGGAGACCGGCTGCAGGTTCTGGAGATTACACGCTGATTTTTATTTATCCACCCCTTTGCGGGGTGGAATATTTTTTCCCTTCCTGAGAAATTTTATGGATTTTGGAAATGTTGTGCTGTACTTTTTCCCTCCGGTCTGTTATAGTGAATATTGTACGGATGCGGGCAAAAATGTTAAAGAATAGACAAGGAGCATAAAATGGATATCTTTTCACTGTTCACACTCTGCGGGGGCATCGCCTTCTTCCTTTACGGCATGTCCACCATGTCCTCACGGCTGGAAAAACTGGCCGGCGGCAAACTGGAGCAGCTGCTCAAAAAGATGACCTCCAACCCCTTGAAAAGCCTGCTGCTGGGGGCGGGCATCACCATTGCAATTCAGTCCTCCACGGCCGTGACCGTCATGCTGGTCGGTCTGGTCAACTCCGGCATCATGGAGCTGGGACAGACTATCGGCATCATTATGGGCTCCAACGTGGGCACTACGCTGACCGCCTGGATTTTGTCCCTGTCCGGAATCGAGAGCGAAAATATCTGGCTTCAGCTGCTGAAGCCGGAGGTGTTCTCCCCGGTTGTGGCGCTGGCCGGTATCGTCCTGCGCACAATGGATAAGGACGGCAAGACGCACAGCGTCGGTACGATCATGGTGGGCTTCTCCATTCTGATGTACGGCACCACCATGATGAAGGACGCCGTCGCGCCTCTGGCGGACAATCCCGATTTCACCTCGATCCTGACGGCCTTTACCAATCCGTTTCTGGGCATCGTGGCCGGTGCGGTGCTCACTGCTGTGGTTCAGTCCTCCGCGGCTTCCGTGGGCATTTTGCAGGCCCTGTCCCTCACCGGCAGCATCTCCTTCGGCGTCGCGCTGCCGATTATCATGGGCCAGAATATCGGCACCTGCCTCACCGCCCTGCTGACCAGCATCGGCGTCAACCGCAATGCCCGCCGGGTATCCATTATCCATGTGTCTTTCAACCTCATCGGCACCCTGATTTTCCTCATCGTTTTCTACGGCAGCAACCTGTTCTTCCACTTTGAATTTATGAATACGCTCATTCGTCCCACCGGCGTCGCCATGCTCCACAGCGTTTTCAACATCGCCACAACCGTCCTCCTTCTGCCATTTACCAAGCGGCTGGAGCAGCTGGCGTACTTCATCATTAAAGAGGAGCCGGAGGAGAAGAAGGAACAGCCGGAACTGGCATTCATCGACTTCCGCCTGTTGGCGACGCCTTCCGTGGCCGTGGCCGAGTGCGGCGCGAAAACCGTTGAAATGGCGCATCTGGCGGAGGATACCATTTTGAAAGCCCTTGACCAGTTGAATAACTACGACGAAAAGGTCGCCGCACAGGTGCGGGAGAACGAAAACAAGCTGGATATGTATGAGGATCAGCTGGGTACGCTGCTGGTCCAGATCAGCAGCAAGTCTATTTCCGACAGCGACAGCCGCAGCGTGTCGAAGCAGCTGCATACAATCGGCGACTTTGAGCGCATCGGTGACCACGCCCTGAATCTGGAGGGCACGGCAAAGGAGATGCATGATAAGAACATCACCTTCTCCGGGCAGGCCCGGAACGAACTGATGACGCTGATGCACGCATTAAGAAAAATTCTCAGTGTGACGACCCGCGCTTATGAGGAAAACGACCTGGCGCTGGCGGCAAAGGTGGAGCCGCTGGAGCAGGTGATCGACGCGCTGATCGCGGAGATCAAGTCGAACCACATCGCCCGCCTGCAAAAGGGTGACTGCACGATTGAGCTGGGCTTTGTGCTGTCGGACCTGCTGACCAACTGCGAGCGTGTCAGTGACCACTGCTCCAATATTGCCGTGGCCCAGATCGAAACCGCCCAGAACGCCTATCAGGCCCACGCCTATCTGAACGGCATCAAAAACGACGGAAATCCGGAATTCCAATCCGCGTTTGATACTTACCGCAAACGGTTCAGCCTCGACGAGGACGGCGCGCCGCGCTGACCCCCATATATGGAGGGAAACGGAATGCCGAAAAAAAATCTGCGAAATACAAAAGGCCGCATTATCTCAGCGGCCTGGAAGCTATTCTACGAGCAGGGCTATGAGGACACCACCGTGGAGGATATTGTCTTTGAGTCCGAGACCTCCAAAGGGTCCTTTTACCACTACTTCAGCGGCAAGGACGCTCTGCTGGGGACATTGGCAAATGTGTTTGACGAAAAATATGAGGAGCTGAAGGATACAATGGACCCCGCGCTTCATGCCGCCGATAAGCTGCTGTATCTCAACCACGAACTGTTCGTCATGATCGACGCCAGCGTGTCCCTGGACCTGCTGGCCCGCCTGCTCTCCACGCAGCTTCTGGCCCGCGGAGAAAAGCACCTGCTGGACCGCAACCGCACCTATTTCAAGCTGCTCCGCAAGATCATCGCGGACGGACAGCGGGACGGACAGCTCCGCGACAGCTTCACCGTCAACGAGATCGTCAAAGCCTACGCCCTCTGGGAACGGGCGCTGCTTTACGACTGGTGTCTGTGCGGCGGCGAGTACTCAATTACAGCCTATTCGGACCGCATGACCCCTCTGTTTCTCGACAGCTACCGCGTACCGCAGGACGGTTAAAAGAAAAGTTTTTCTCCCGGTACAAAAATATTCTAAGGTATCGTCCTGTAAAAAATCCAGTCCTGGCAGTCAAAACCGGCAAAAGAGCAGAACGGTGTGTAGAACAGATTCTATACATCGTTCTGTATTTTATTCTTGCGGCAGGTGTGGTATGATAATGCCTGTTGCGAAATTTTTTTAAGGAGATAATTGTACATGACTACCGCACAAATCTGTATCATCCTGGCCATAGGCATCTATCTGCTCGCCATGATCGGCGTGGGCCTCTTCTTCAACCGGACCGGCGGGTCCTCGTCCGACGACTTCTATCTGGGCGGACGCAGTCTGGGACCTGTTGTCACCGCCATGAGCGCGGAGGCGTCGGACATGAGCAGCTACCTGCTTATGGGCCTGCCCGGCCTGGCGTATCTCTGCGGCGTGGCGGAGGTGGGCTGGACGGTCATCGGCCTTGCCGCCGGCACTTACCTGAACTGGCTGATTGTAGCCCGGCGCCTGCGCTGCTATTCGGCGGCTGCCGGCGCAATCACGATTCCAGACTTTTTCTCCCGCCGCTACGGCGATAAACGGCATATCCTGGCCTGCATCGCCGCCATTATCATTCTGATATTCTTCGTCCCCTATACCGCCTCCGGCTTTAAAGCCGTGGGAACCCTGTTCAACAGCCTGCTGGGCGTCGATTACCATGCGGCGATGATCGCCGGCGCGCTGGTGATTATCGGCTATACGGTGCTGGGCGGATTCCTGGCGGTGTCCACGACGGACCTGGTGCAGAGCATTGTTATGACCATTGCGCTGGCGGTTATCATTATCTTTGGTATCCGTGAGGCGGGCGGCTGGGATGCCGTCATGGCTAACGTGCAGGCCCTCCCCGGCTATCTGAATCTGACGCAGGGCTATGACGCCGCGTCCGGCACGGCGTCCTCCTTCGGGTTCCTGAGCATCGTTTCCACGCTGGCCTGGGGTCTGGGTTACTTCGGAATGCCCCATATCCTGCTGCGCTTTATGGCGATTGAGGACGGCGAAAAGCTCAAAATTTCCCGCCGCATCGCTTCCGTATGGGTTGTGATTTCCATGTTTGTGGCTATTCTGATCGGCGTCGGCGGCTACGGCGTCTCCGTGACAGGCAAGATCCCCTTCCTGAC
>CAMWSZ010000359.1 GCA_947177005.1 uncultured Clostridia bacterium
GAATTCATGAACACAACGTCAGCAGCCTCAATCGCGGCATCCGCACCGCTGCCCATAGCGGCTCCTACATCCGCACCGGCCAGAACGGGCGCGTCGTTGATACCGTCGCCGACAAACATGACACTGCCGCGTGTTTCCCGAATTTTTTGCAGTTCCGAAAGCTTGTTCTCAGGCAGAAGTTTGGCATGAACTTCATCAATCCCCGTCTGCTTTGCGACGTGTTCGGCGCTGTCCTGCGCGTCGCCGGTCAGCATGGCGGTCACAATACCCAGTCCCTTGATTCGAGAAATTGCATTTACAGCGTCATCCTTCAGCGTATCAGAGATAACGATATTACCGGTAAACTTTCCGTTTCTGGCAAGCAGGACCTCAGTTCCAAAAGTGGTTTTTTGATAGGAGGACAGATCAACACCGTTTGCTTCCATCAGCTTGCGGTTGCCGCAGAGCAGCGTTCCCGAAGCAACGGACGCCTGAATGCCGTGACCTGCAATTTCTTTCAGATCGGATGGGCGCTCTACGGTAATATCCTGCTCGTTGGCAGCGTTGACAATGCTGACAGCAATCGGATGGGTGGAAAACAGCTCGCAGCTTGCCGCCAAAGACAGCAGTTCTTTGCCGGAAATTGTACCTTCTGCCGGTATGGCGGCCTGCACTTGGAAATTGCCTTTTGTGATGGTGCCGGTCTTGTCCATGACGATTGCCTGAATGCCGGAAAGCGCCTCAATCGCGCTGCCGCCTTTAAACAGGATGCCTTTCTTGGAGGCGGCTCCGATCCCGGAGAAAAAGGCCAGCGGTACGCTCAGCACCAGTGCGCAGGGGCAGGAAATGACCAGGAAGGTCAGCGCGGTCAGCACAGACGCTGTACCGGAAGTGCCGTAGAGAACGGATACCGCGCCGGTATAGGCGGGATCAACAAAGAAATGCCAGGAAGGAATCATAAAAGGCAGAACCAGCGCCACCGCCAGAGCCGCAAACACAACGGCAGGCGTATAAACCCTTGCGAAACGAGTGATAAACTTATCAATGGCCGGCTTATTGGCGGCGGCATTCTCCACAGAATCCAGAATGCGTGTCACCATTGATTCTTCCAGCAGCTTTTCCACCCGGATTTTCAGCTGGCCGGAAGTATTCACGCAGCCTGAAACCACAGTATCGCCTGTCTCAGCCTTGACAGGAACAGGCTCTCCGGTAACAGGCGAGGTATCAATCCGGCTCTCACCCTCGATAATCACGCCGTCCAGAGGAATCCGGTCACCAGGCCGGACCAGCAGGATATCACCCACGTTGGCTTCCTCAGCACCAATAACACGAACGTCTTCGCCAACCACCAGATTGACCGTTTCGGGACGAAGATCAACGGCGGACATGATCTGCTCACGGCTCTGGGCCACGGCGCGATCCTCGAAAAACTCGCCGATCCGGTAGAACAGCATCACGCCGACGGCCTCCGGGTACTCAGCAATGGCAAATGCACCCAGGGTTGCAATAGACATCAGGAAATTTTCGTCAAAGACCTGTCCCTTTTTCATGTTCTTTACCGCTGTCATCAGTACCTTGCCGCCCAAGATCAGGTAAGCGACAATCAAAACACCCAGCAGTACAGGCAGAGGCGCACCAATATGCTCCAGAACCTCGCCCACAATAAACAGCATCGCGCCGACAATAATGCTGATAAGGGCCTTTTTCTCCTCGGGCATCCCTGTTTTTTCCGGTTCAGCCGTCTTAGGGGAATCTTTCGGGACAACGGTAATTCCGTCCTCCATTGAGTTAATCAAAGACTGAACCTGCGGAATCAGGCTGTCCGGATTCTTAGCGCACAGTTTCATCTGCTTGGTGGCAAAGGTAATGGAAACATCGTCCACACCCTCCATTTCCTTCAGCCTGGCTTCCACCTTAGCGGCACAGTTGGCACAATCCAGCCCCTCCAAAATATAGGTTTTGGTGGCAGATACGCCCATAGAGCGGCGTTTGCGCGGCACCAGCGTGATGCCATCCTCAATCGCGTCAATAGCCGCCTGCATTTTCGGCAGCAGCTCGTCCTGGTTATTGGCGGAAACACGCAGCTGTTTGGTGGCAAATGACACGGATGCAAAAGCAACCTCCGGCATGGAACGGACTTTTGCTTCAATCTTGGCGGCGCAATTTGCGCAGTCAATGCCTTCGAGAATATAGACCCGTTTCTCCATATCCTCGTCCGGCATCTTGCAGGTACATTGGGCAAGACTTTCGCCGCAGATATCACAGTATTCCGCATGGGGATTGCACTGCTCACAGCCGCAGTCGTCAGCGTGGCCGGGAGTATGGTGATGCTCGGTTACAAAATGGGTGTGAGAGCGGGTAGGGGTATCCTCATGGCTCTCGTGGTCATGCCCGCCGCAGCAGCCATGCTCATGACCGTGATTGTGGCTGTGACCATGTTCGTGCTCATGCTCATGCCCGTGGTCATGGCTATGTTCATGTTCATGCTCGTGCCCGTGGCTGTGAGCATGTTCATGCCCGTGACTGTGTTCGTGTTTATGCTCAAGACTGTGGTCAGACATAGTAATTCACTCCTCTCTGTTTTGTCAGCCGGACCGTCTTGCCAGACAGTCATCATAGCTGTAGCTTTCTACTAAAGCCTTATAGGTCTCAAAATCCGTCTCCGGGGTCAGGCTCTTAATGACGGAATACAAATCCTCGTAATTATAAGCGTTAATCGTGATACTGGAGGCTAAAGCATACTTAGCGTCATATTCGGCTTCACTGGCAGCACTCCAAAAGCCCTGCTCCAGCCGGAACGCCTTTCCGTCTGTCCGGTAAGCGTCCGCGTGTCCGGTAATGGCGTTATAGAGAGCGGCAAAGCCAGGGCCAATTTCAGACTGGTATTTCCCGGCTACATAGGAGATTTTTCCTTTTTTGAAGCCAAAATAATTGTCCTCAGAGAAACAGTCGATCACGCCGCATTCGACCTCCACGGCGTTCAGCGCGTCCATCAGGGAAGTGACCGGAACAGCGGACAGGACGGTGGTATATTCTCCGGCAGAAATGATTTCAGAAGCGGAAACGCGGTTTTCCTCCTGTTCCAGATAGCCGGGACAAATGATAATCCTCAGTCCATTGGTTTCTATAGATGTTGTTTCTGTCACCACAGCCAGCTCTTCACAGCTCTGCGGAAAAGTAACGCCGTGAACCTCCTGGAGAACGTCCAGCATCGCAAGTGTGCGAAGCCGGTGCATCTCATTGCCCAGAGAAGCACCGCTGGAGAGAATCACATAGCTTTTTCCCTCTGCTGCCAGCGCCCGGGCCATTTCTTTTCCAGCCTCATACTCTTTTTCAGTACCCGGACCAATCTCGCCTACAAAATATGGATTACCGGCTACCGCGTCAAAGACGGCATCGGCGGAAGTACCAGAAGGACGAATCACATACATCCCATGTCCGGCGCAGAACGCCACTTCTTTGACCAGATCGTTGGAACCGAAAATCATGACGCCTTCCACACCGTTGTCCGCGCAGAGCGTCAGGAAGTTCTCCATGTCCTCACTGCTGGAGATGCTGTCGGAGTACAGGAAGGTCACATCGGTAAAGCACTCTTTTATGTAGTTATCCAGATAATCCTTGAACATCATCACCTGCGCGTCCTTGATGTTATAGGTCGCCACGCCGATCTTGTGAATGGTCAGGCCGCTGTCCTCCGCCGTCTGCTGATCCCGGTTGGCAATATCATCGGTCGTTCGCGGGCCGCATCCGGCCAGCAGTACCAACAGCATAACCGCCGTCAAAACAAGCGCAAAATATCTTTTCATAC
>CAMWSZ010000360.1 GCA_947177005.1 uncultured Clostridia bacterium
TCAAGGCGTGAAGCCGAAGGAATACTGGATGTATTTCGAGGCTGAACAACGCAGAACGGCGGAAAATCCGCCGCCAAGACGTGCGCGGGGAGATGCTGAACAGGCTCTAAGGAAATTTTCCGGAAAATTTTTGAAAACAGGTGCTTGACAAGCGGGGATGTGTCTGCTATAATACTCCATGTTCTGCGGGCGTAGCTCATCTGGTAGAGCGCCACCTTGCCAAGGTGGAGGTAGCGGGTTCGAGCCCCGTCGCCCGCTCCAGAAAAAGAAACAGGAGCAAACGAATATTGCTCCTGTTTCGTATACGGCGACATAGCCAAGTGGTAAGGCAGGGGTCTGCAAAACCCCGATTCCCCGGTTCAAATCCGGGTGTCGCCTCCAAGAATTCCCCCTGAAACTGTAATGGTTTCAGGGGGTTTTACTTTTTGAACCACTACTTCCTCTAATATGTTCACATTTTAGGCATTGGTGCTTCATATTCCAGCAGATCCTCTATCTTGCATCCCAATACAAAGCATACTTTCGCCAAAAAATCAAGGTCAACTCTTTCTATCTGCTTAGCTTTGTAGTAGCGGTCAATGATGTTGTATTTTATCCCTGACAGGTTCGCCAGTTGATTTCTGGTAATTCCACGCTTATCTAATACTTCTGCCAATTTCACCCGAATATGCCCATATTCATTGAAATGATAACTTATAATACTTTTCAAATCATCCATATAACTACCTCCTGTAAATTAAAGTTTATCATAGAATTTCCGGTTTTGCATTTACCTTGTTTATTGATATTATTTTACTATATACCTTTTTTCTATTAACATTTAATAATATTTTTACTTGACAATTTACATGATAAAGTATAACCTTATATAGGGTAATCACAGAAAGTAGAATATATAGAAAGGGGAGATGTAATGCCAGATTACAAAGAGATGTACCTAACAATGGTTAGGGAGACTGAAAAAGCCATTACCCTGACGGAGCAGGCGCTCAAAATTTTGATTGCCGCGCAGCGTGATTGTGAGGAAATGTACCTGAACTCTCCGGACGCAGACATTTCGCTGTCAGATACAGAGCGGCAAGGCTAGTGAAATGGAAATACCAGAAATGTCCTAAGAGGGTATTTCTGGTATTTCCTGTAGCCGCATCTTTCATAAAGCCTTGATTTTATGTCCAAAAAATGCTATTATAATGTAGAATTTATCCCGGGATGAGCAATGACTTCGGTTGTCACAGGCCGCTCACCCCTACGGGAGAGCTGTTCTTTTCCCTGTGAACGGACCGGACCCCAAACGGTTTATATTCTGCGGAAGGTTGTACAAGCCATGTTCATCAACAGTTTTCTCCTGTCGCTCAATGCCATTATATCCATTTTTGTCATAATGGCGGCAGGTTACGGAGCAAAACGGCTGCTCCGTCTGGAGAAAGAGTACATCGGGCGTTTCAACACGCTGGTTTTCCATACCCTGCTGCCGTTGATGCTGTTCAACAATATTTATAACTCCAATCTCAGGGGTGGCGTCAGCTTCCGCTGTCTGGGATTGGCTTTGTCAGTACTGATGGCGCTGTTTCTGCTCACCTGGCTGTTTATCATACGGGTGGAGCCTGCCAACAGCCAGCGCGGCGTAATGATCCAAGCGTCCTTCCGCAGCAATTTTCTGCTTCTGGGTATGCCTTTAATTCAGGAATTGTGTCCCGGCGCGGACCTGGCTACCGTTTCCGTTATGCTGGCGGTTGTGGTCCCATGCTTTAACGTACTGGCTGTGGTTACTCTGGAGACCTTCAGCCGGAAACAGATCAATGTCCAACAGCTCCTCTTAGGCATTGCCAAAAATCCGCTGATTATTGCCTCTGCGGCTGGAATTCTGGTAAACCTCTCCGGCCTGCGCCTGCCGGACTGTCTGATAAATCCGATTTCCCAAATGGGTTCCGCCGCCTCCCCGGTGGCACTATTGCTGCTGGGTGCTCAGTTTGAGTTCCGGGACGTGCGGCAGCACCGGCGTAATCTCATCATATGCACGGCGTTCCGGCTGCTGGTCTACCCCGGTATAGCGCTGCCTTTGGCGGCTCTGGCGGGCCTGCGGGGACCGGAATTCGCAGTGCTCATTTCCATGTTCGCCACCCCTGCCGCTGTGGCCTCCTTCAGCATGGCGGTACAAATGGGCGGCAATCCGGAACTGGCCGCCAGCGCGGTGACAATGACTACCCTGCTGTCCGCCGGAACGATGTTTATATGGATTTTTCTTTTTAAATCCTTGGGAATGTTCTGAAAATCAATACATAAAGGGAGAGGCGCTGCCTCTCCCTTTGCCGGATACCTCCGGCGGTTGCCGTTCATATCCCGTTATACTGATGCTGCAAAAACTCTCTGGCCGCTGCGGCATTATCGTTTGTGGTATTCTCCAAGGTGGCCTGAATATAGGGCTTGCGCTCCTTCATAAAGCGAAGGATTCGGGTGTAATCCATTTCACCGGTTCCGGCGGCGACTGCCCGCAGGATGTCCCCCTCCCGGACAAAGTCCTTGATGTGGACCACAGCCACCTGCTCGCCCAACCGGTCAATGGCATCCCCAATGATCCGGTCCCGCTCCCCGGCGTTCCCCGCGTACAGCAGGTTCACAGGATCAAGAATAATACGCAGATTGGGGCTGGCAATGGTGTGCAGGACCTGTTCAGCCCGCTCCGCATTATAGACGATGTGCTTCCATACCGGCTCAATGGCTACGGCCACCCCCCAGTGTTCAGCCCGCTCCACCACCGGTGCCAGCCCGCGGATGAAGATGTTCAGCGCTTCTTTCGTGTGTGTGTTGGCATCGGTCTTATACTCCGGATTGGGCGCTCCCGTTTCCGTACCCACCACACCGGCACCCATAAGGGCAGCAGCACGAAGATGACCGTAATACCGGCTCTGAATGTCCGAAAGCCGGTCCGGGTCCGGATGAGCCAGGTTCAGGTAGCACCCCAGGACCGCCGTATCCAGCCCATTGCCGGCAAGAACCCGCTTGGTATACATGGCCAGCCCCTCGGTAAGGGCGCAGTTGTCGAAGGTCACGCCTTTGATTACTTTGGAAAACGCCAGGTGAACGCAGGAAAAACCCTCTGTTCTTGCTGTCTCCGCCCGGCGCTCCAGCGTCTGGGCCTCCGGGGCCAGACCGGCGTTGACATCATGCAGCCGGATTCCGATTTGCATTTTCATTCCTCCCATTCATGATAGAAACGGGCCTTCCGTAAAGGAAAGCCCGTTTCTTTTTGTTCGTCAGATGTTTGCATTCATTTCATTCGGGGTGCCGGAAACGCTTTCCTTCCGCTCCGTTCCGCCGGACAGTATTTTGTACAGAGTACGGTACGCAGTCTATGGCGTGTACTGAAACTGGCGGTTAAGCCATGTTCTGCACAGGGGCAGCCACGCCCGGCATACTTCGTCTGGGGTCTCCACCTCCTGCGTACAGGTAGAGATTCCGTGGGCCCCCGAGCCAAAGAGATGAAGCTCAAAAGGCACCTGGTGCCGCCGCAGCTCCACCGCCAGCAGCAGGCTGTTTTCCGGCGGTACGCTGGTGTCCTCCCCGCCGTGCCACAGAAAAGCGGGCGGGAAGTCCGGCGTAACCCGGTCCAGAAGGTGGAGCTTTTCCCGGACTGCCTCGTCCCCGCCGGAGACGTTTTCCGCAGATTCCCCATGGGAAAATTCCCTGACGCTGATGACCGGGTAACACAGCACTAAAGCGTCCGGCCGGGCCTGCGGGGGCAGATCCAGCTGTGCGTC
>CAMWSZ010000361.1 GCA_947177005.1 uncultured Clostridia bacterium
GGGATGCTCAAACTGTTCAAGTATTTCCGTGGTGACAAGATAGACTGTCCTATGAGACTATACCGTCCGGAGTTCATAGCAGACTTGGCAAAGCAGACGAATGACCGCCGGGAACGTGCCAAGATCGCTAGGGCTGCTGGGTACACTGTGAAGTTCATTGAGGGGATGCTACGAAAGCGTAGAGAAGAAGGTGAAAACGAATCGTGATGCAAACCTGATCGTAGCCCACAACGACACTCTGCACGAAGCAGATGTAGAGCAAGTACGACAAATCAGCAAGATTGAAGGAGGGAAAATATGTTCTGTCACAAATGTGGGACACAGATAGCTGACGGGGCAGGCTTCTGCCACAGATGCGGCACGAAGGTTGTGTACGAGGAAACTGTCCCACAAGCTATGGACACTTCCGTATCTGTCCCTGAATCCGCAGCCCCCAGCAGTTCCACGGCTGTTATCGCAGTAAAGCCAGAAGTGCAGCCTGCATCTTTGATTGAAGGTGAGCGGCGGGTTGCCAATCAGGATGAACAAACCGGGATGCCCATTGTAGGGACTGAAGCCGCACCAGAAACATTTGATGTCACACTATGCGCGTTTGCAAATGAACACAAGATTCGCGTCATTAGAGAGGTTCGGACATGGACAGGGCTTAGCTTGCAAGACGCAAAGGAGCTTGTGGAGCGTGTTCCCGCAGTATTAAAAAGAGCGGTTACACGCGAGGATGCCGAGCTTGCCAAACGGATATTTACAAAAGCGGGTGCGACAGTTTCATTTACGAACCAGCGCGGGGAACCCGAAGAGATTGACCTACAGCCTGCGGATACGCTTGAATCCGCAGGGTCTAGCACTGATTCTCAAGGCTGGCTGAGTGACACCCAATCTGTGCAGCAGTCTCCAACACCCCAGGAAACCACCGTTCAAAATGGGCCGTCGAAGTTCAAAAGCTGGTGGGACTGCTGTTCAAAAGCAAAAAAGATACTCGTTGCTTTGGTCGGTTTGCTGGTTGGTGCGGTGGTCCTGTCCCTCCTTGTCTCTTTCCTGCGGGAATTTGGGTATCTCCTGTTTGGCATAGCTGTGATAGGCGGATTCATCGTAACACTCACCACTGGATCAGAGAAAGAAAAAATTGAGACGAGAAAAACCATCGTACAGATGGTCATAGGGATTGTTGCTATAGTTATTGTTGCCCTTGTCGTAGCCCTTCAACCTGATCTTGTTTCTAACATCTTTCAGCCTGGTGCGGCCGTGCGCAGCTCCTATCTATCACAATACAGCGAAAGCGTGACCGTTGGAGATGCCTTTGATGACTTCTTCGCTAATGAGAAATGGAGTACCTATATAGACAAAGGATATACTTATGTCGTGTTCACCGGCTCATTCGAGTATGATGGCGAACCGGCGGATGCGCGCATTACGTTCAAGATAACCGGGGAAAATTTCCGGCCTGATACGTTGGAGATCAATGGCGTAGAACAAAACGAGTTTATGTTGGGCCTGTTGCTGCTAAGGGTCTATGCAGATGATTAAGGAGGAAAGTGAAATCATGTTTTGTCAAAAGTGCGGTGCAAGGGCAATAGACGGTGCTGAGTTCTGCCAGAAGTGCGGTGCGAAGTTAGTTGCTGATACGTCTGCGGAGCAGCCAACAGTATCCCAAGCTACCCAAGTACATCAGCCAACCTCGTCGCAAACAAATTCTATGTCTACAGATAAGAAAAAATCCAAACTGCCCGTTATAATCGGCGCTGTAGCAGCAGTCGTTGTTCTCGCTATCGTCTTTGTTGTGCTTAACTGGGAAGACAAAATTGACTATGTGGCGACGGTTCGGGCATATGAACCGCTCTCTAGCAGTCAAGGGCTACCCTATACTTGCGGCGAGGTTTTCGACAAGTACATTCCAAATGCCGAATGGGATGTCCGTAAGTCAGACGATGAAGTCTTTGTAGATATAAGCGGTACGGCCACCGGAGCAGACAGTGAATTGCTTATAACCATTCAGATTGAAGAAGCGGAAGATCACGCCATAATGAAGCCTGCTTCCGTAAAATTGAATGGTGAGGAACCTGCGGAGAATGTCTTCTTTGCTCTCTTTGTGGCATATGACGAAAAGGACGATGACTTGTCACACTTGGACGAGTTGATTAGTGAAGTCGATTTCGCCCTGCGCGGAGGTCAATTAGCGGGAACATTTACAGATGAAGTGGAAGGCATATCCTTCTCTTATCCTGATTGGTGGGTAACATTGGATACACCCAGCGAATATGAAATAGTCAAAATGATCTCCCCCAGGAACAGCGGGAACCACACCGCGTCGTTCAGCGTGACGCTAGTTCTCGATACAGATCCCTTTGACGTGTTCACGGGAGATGAAACCCTTGTCAGAGATTCTGTAAATGAAAACCATACGTTCCTTGACTATGGGGATGTCATGCTGGGTGACATCCCCGCAAAGGCCCTGCGGTATCAAACATCGGGGCTAAACGGCGATGATATTGTGATTGCCTTTGGTTATACCGTTGGCGGAAATGTCTACTGGGTCACTTGTTCCTATGCGGAATCCACCTCGGCTGTCTATGAGAGCATATTCCAAGCCATGATAGAAAGCTATGCTGTCACAGCCCCCGTCTCAACTTCGGAGTATTCCGGTCAGATTGTCTTTGACGGCGTACCTGCTTCTATCTTCCTTGACGAGTACATCGACACGGTAATTGACTCCTTGGGGACACCGGATGACTACAGTTATGGTTATGGCGTCAACTATTGTATCTACGACGGCCTCGACCTAGAATTTGACTATGAGGGGCTGATCTACACTGTCCAGATGGAGGCTCAACACTGCACATTTGACGGCATAGCACTTAACACGACGCAGGACAAGCTCATCGGGATGCTGGGCAATCCCACATCGGAAGGGGATACCACCAGCAGCCGCCGTATTTTATTCGAGGGCACATACTATGATGTAGATGTCCACTACATAACCTTCCAGCAATTCTCCGCTGGTATGGGAATCCGCTTTGAGTTTGACAATGACAGCTCCACAGTCTCCTATGTCTATATTTGGAGTTTGTAACCTGCTGCTCTTTGAAAAATATGCTGACGTGAAAGGATGAAACGAAATTATGTTCTGCTCTAAATGCGGCACAAAGGCGCTGGATGGAGCTGAGTTCTGCCAGAAGTGCGGCGCAAGGCTGATCGCTGATGCTCCGGCAAAACAGTCCGCGACACCCCAGGCCAACCCGGTACAACAGCTAAATCCCATTCCGAAAAACACCTCCAAGAAAAAGAAATCGAAGCTGCCGGTCATACTTGGCATAGGTGCTTTGATGGTGGTTCTGCTGATCGTATTGGCATCTATTGGAGGCAAGGAGGAGCCTTCACCAAACAGTTCCGAACCTGTTTCAGCAGCTGATCCTTCTGGCGAGGATCGGTTAAGTCCGAATGATATAAGCAGCCCTGCTTCTTCCGGCTTCGGCAGCCTATGCTTTAAGGGTGTATCCGTCGAGCAGCTGCTGGGGGCTTCACAAAGTGATATGATTGACTTTCTAGGGGAGCCTGATTCCACTGATCTTGACGAGGACAAAAGCACCTATGGCGATGCTGCAATATACTTTGATGTGTGGAGTCTGAGCGAACCGTATCTTACTTCTATCAGCAGCCCCTCACTAAGCGACTTCACTTACAACGGGCGTGCCCTTTCTGTTGACTTGCGGGAAATAATAGGCCGGGAACCTGATGACGACGGCTTATACTAT
>CAMWSZ010000362.1 GCA_947177005.1 uncultured Clostridia bacterium
ATCCAGTACCTATTTGAGAAAAACGGCATTGAGATTCCGGAGGATGCGTCTTTTCGTCTGACCGTGGACTCCAGCTATACCATTCATGTGACCGGTTTGGAGGATAAAAAACTGGCCAAATCTATCGAACAGGCACTAAACTCCGGGGACAATGGAAAAAATCTGTATGACCTTCTCAAAATTACATCTCCCGACAAGCATGTACTGCATGAAGATAACTATAACTATCTTCAGGTAACCGCTCGAAATACGGAAGCTCTAAGCATCGGCTACAGCTGCGGCCGGCTGGAGGCGGTGGATACCAGCCGGGAGCTGAGCGAGGATTCGCTGGCCGAGGCCGAAAATCAGGTCGGGTTGTCCTACTTCCAGTTTTGCCCGGAACCCTATTTGAATTCAAAATTATTGGGGTGGGTGGGCCCTGATGTCCCCCCTTATGAGGCCGCACGATTGGAGTCCCAGTTCCGGTTGGGCTGTCCGCGGCTGAGCGCACAGATACACGCCGGATTATTCCCGCCAATGTCTCTGGAGGAGATCGCCAAAAATTCCGATATCGACCCGAAGGGTGAGATTGCACGGAACACTTATCTGGATGTGATTTCCCAGTATCAGACATCGGCCAGGGAGACGGTTGCGGACTACTACGCGGCCGCTCACAGGGAAAACAGTTCCTATGCGCTGCCGGATGCGATCCGGCATATTGAGGAAAAATACAGGGTAATGGAATCAGCCATTTTTCGTTTTGATCTGCCCCCGGCGCAGCGCGAGATGTACTACCGTCAGGAAATGGCGCTGCTGCTGGGCAATCCGCTGACGCTGTACGACCCCTACGCTCTGGCCTCGACCGGCGGAATATTAACGTCGGAGGAGCTGCGCAGCAGGGCGGTACAGGCCGTTCGGGACAAGCTGGCCGCGCTCAGAGCGCAGAAGGAGCAGTAAAAAGGAGCTGCCGCGGTTATGCGGCAGCTTTCTTTTGCTTACAGGCGGTCAGACGTTGAACCGGAACAGGATAATATCCCCGTCCTTCACCACATATTCCTTTCCTTCGGAACGAATCATACCTTTTTCCTTTGCGGCGGCCATTGTCCCCAGCCTCACCAGATCATCATATGCAATCACTTCCGCACGAATAAAGCCGCGCTCAAAGTCCGAATGTATTTTCCCTGCGGCCTGCGGCGCTTTTGTACCGCCAGTAATGGTCCAGGCGCGGCACTCATCCTCCCCGCTGGTCAGGAAGGAGATGAGGCCCAGCAGCGTATAGCTGGCACGGATCAGGCGGTCCAAACCGCTCTCCGTAATGCCCAGATCCTCCAAAAACATGGCTTTTTCATCGCTCTCCAGCTCTGCGATTTCGGCCTCCAGCTTGGCGCATACGGGAATCACCTGTGCGCCCTCCGCCTCCGCACGCTTTTGAACCTCTTGATAGTAAGGAACGTCCTCATAGTGGGAAAAGCCGTCCTCGTCCAAATTGGCGGCGTAGATGACCGGCTTGAGGGTCAGCAGGTCGCTGGTTGCAATGACCGCCATATCGTCTTCACTGCACGGATAGGCGCGGGCGGATTTGCCGTCGTTGAGCCAAGAGAGCAGGCCCTCAAAAATTTCCGCCTCTTTTAGATATTTTTTGTCACCCTTACCGGCTTTTTTTGCCTTGTCGATGCGGCGCTCTACCATTTCCACATCTGCCATAATCAGTTCCAAGTCGATGATGTCGATATCTCGGGCAGGACCCGCGCCGCCCTCAACGTGGATGACATTTTCGTCGTCAAAGCACCGTACCACATGAACAATCGCATTTGTTTCGCGGATGTTGGACAGGAACTTGTTGCCCAAACCCTCACCCTTGCTGGCGCCCTTCACCAGTCCCGCTATATCGACAAACTCAATAACGGCGGGGGTGGTTTTTTTCGGATGATACATCTCACTCAGCCAGTCCAGCCGCCTGTCCGGCACCGCCACCACGCCCACATTGGGGTCAATGGTACAGAACGGGTAGTTGGCGCTCTCCGCACCGGCGTTGGTGATCGCATTAAAGAGGGTGGACTTGCCCACGTTGGGCAGTCCAACAATGCCTAATTTCATTTTTCTGTATTCCTCCTGATTTTTCAAGGGTTTTAAGACTCTTAAATTGGTTTCCGCCACATTTCCGCCACATTTTGGTTTATTCTGCTGCTGCCAGCCCGTTTTCCAGCTGCCCCTGCTCAAAGAGCCTGATACCCATTTCCATACTGTCATCTGTAACATGAACATACCTGTCCATAGTCGTTTTCAGACTGGAATGGCCGAGGAGCTTTTGCAGGGTCTTGGGCTGCATCCCGCTTTCGATGGCACGAGTGGCATAGGTGTGGCGAAGAGCGTGCATACAAAAGCGTTTGATTCCAGCTTCATCACAGAGCTTGTATAAGTGGGTGTCATAGGAGCTGTTCTTGTTCGGCATGCCGGTACGGAAGTTGATGAAAACACGGAAGTTGATGAAAACGAGGTCCTTCATATTGAAACTCTTTTTCCGCTTCTGATCCTTCCGCTTGTCTGCGTATACCAAAACGGTGTCCAGTTCGGGGGATTGCTTGCGGGTATCCTTTGCAGCATAGACCTCTTTCAAGATTTCGTATGCCCTGCTCGTCAGCGGAATAATACGATAGCCCGCCATCGTCTTTGGAGGCCCGGCAACCCCAAACTGCTGCTTATAGCGGAACTCCATTGTTTTCCAAATGGTCAACCTCCGTCTCTCTCAGTCAGCATCATCCCACGCCAAAGCAATCATCTCGCCTGTCCTCAACCCTGTTTCCAGCAAAAATGCGTACTGATAATAGTTGTGCTACCTCTTTGCAGCTTCAAGGAACTTCTTTTGCTCCTCTGTGGTGAGAACTTTCAGATCGTCCACTGCTTTTATACTATTGGAGAACTTTATACCGTCCAGCGGGTGAATCCTGATCTTGCCGTTCAGCTTGGCAGCCTTAAACATGGTCCCAAGTGTGATATAGGTCTGGTAGATTGTAGACCCTGCATATTCTTCATCCATGCTGTTCAGAACCTTAGTGCAGTGCATTGGCTTCACATTTTTGAGCTTCATTCTATCAATAACAGGCTTGATATTCTTGGAATACCGCTCGGCGTAGTTTCTCCGAGTATTCGCCGCCAAGTCCTTGTTAAGCTCCGTATGCCAGAACGTAAACCACTCGTCAACGGTCATATCTTCAGCGTCTATGCCGTCCCCGAACTCGTCCTGATAACGCATCTCGTATAGCCATCTGTCGGCTTCAACCATAGTATTAAACGCCGCTAATGCCGTTTGCCAGCCTTGTCAACAAAACCGGCTATATATTTTCCATCATCCTTCCTCTGCGAAATACCTTTGGGAAGTTTCTTGCCCTTGATATATTTACTCATGGGGAACTCCTTTCTATGTTGGAAGGGGCCCCTGCAACACATCCATTGTATCACAGAGACTCCTGTCAGGCAAGAATGAAGTTACGTTCAAATCATAAAACTTGCGCTTATGAACTCCTCAAACTCCTTGCCTTTGACAAGCTTCTTGTTTGGCCCTACATAGAGGACAAATGGGCAGTTGGGTTCACGGAGCATCGCCTCGATCTTGTTGATGCCGATGTTACTGTATTCAGCGGCCTCATACTTTGTCAAGGCGATTTCCTGTTCAACGGGGACTACAATTCTGGCTTTGTGAGTATCTTTCATTTTAGAAACTGTATTCACAAAGGGATAAGAGCGTGTTAAAATAAAGACATGGA
>CAMWSZ010000363.1 GCA_947177005.1 uncultured Clostridia bacterium
CTCCACAGACACATCACCCCCTCCATGCCCAGACACAGCTCCACCGCCGCCGCCGCCCCCTCCATTGCCCCGCGTCCTACCGCGTCAATTGTTCCGTTGAAAAAGCCGAAAACCACCGATAAAACGACCATCCCTGACCAGACCCAGGTCATTGCCATAACACGTTTCCTCCGTTCTTTTTTGGACAGCCAGCGGCCATCTGTAAAAATATAGCAATTAAAAATGAAAAAAAGCGAAAAATTTCCTATTTTTTCTGAAAAAAGTCGTTGAAAGTTGTATGTCAAATATGGTAATCTTAATATATACAGGTTGAGAGAGAAAAAGAACCTGTGACAATGAACCGAAATGGAGGATTTACCATGAAGTCAACTGGTATTGTACGGAGGGTAGACGAATTAGGGCGGATTGTGCTGCCAATCGAGCTGAGGCGCACTATGGACATTGCAGAGAAGGATATGTTGGAGATATTCGTGGAAGATTCCTCTATCATTCTGAAAAAATATGTCGAAACCTGTATTTTTTGCAGCCGGTCGGAGGATGTAGCCGTCTTTCACGGGAAAAATATCTGCCCCAGCTGTTTGCGGGAGCTGCGGGAACTTTCCGCCCGCCTGAGCCCGTCCGGCGAAGGCAGGCCGGACCTGATATAATCGTTAGAATAAAGGCTGGGGCCTGTGCCCCAGCCTTTATTTTCTCAATTCTCCGCTTCCCGCAGGCGTTCGACAATGGTGCGCTTTGCCGCCGCCCGGTAGGTCAGCAGCGGCACCACCGCCCCCAGTGCCAGAAACACAGGCAGAATCATCAAAATAGGCGTTATGGTCAGACGGTAGGTGAAGAACCAGAAGATATTGCCCAGGCCGTTCCCCAGCACCGGGCCCAGCACCACCGTCAGCAGCAGCGACGCCAGCAGCGCCAGCAGAGTGTAGTACAGCCCCTCATAGACCAGCATCGTTTTCAGCTGCTTTCCCGTCATGCCCACGGACTGGAGCATTGCCAGCTCCCGTTTCCGGGTAAGGATGCCCGTCAGGACGGCGTTGATAAAGTTCAGCACCCCTACCAGGCCAATAATCAGACTCATCGCCCCGCCCAGCGTGAAGAACATGCTCCGAAATCCTTCAAACTCGGCGGCATATACGGCACGGCTTTCATAATCGTAGAGGGTCTGGACATTTTCCGTGTAGTCCGCCAGAAACGCCTCCATCTCCGGCTCTGCCTCGTCCATTGTGTTGAAACACCAGTACATAATACTGTTCGTACCACTGTCCCGGCGGAAAACTTCATCATTCATCACATACTGATCCGCGCCGTAGTAGCGGTAGTTGATGCTGAAGGGAATGTCCACCAGCGCACAGACGGTATATTCCCGGTCTTCATAGACCGTCGGACGGGAGGAGTAGGGGCGGGGATCCTGGCTGTCATAGTAGGCTTCAAAGTCCTCTATGATCTCGCCGGTTTCGGTGAAGTAATATTCCACCTCCTCCACATACCGCAGCGTCACCGTGTCCCCGACCCTTGCCCAGTGGGAGTCCCACTCCTGTTCGTTGTAGTCGTCGGTAAACAGTACGGCGGCAATTGCGTTTTGATTCGGGTCAAAGAGGGGCGCGATGTCCCCGTCGATCACATGCAGCAGGCTTAACGGCAGCTCCTCCATGCCGTAGAGACTGGTATAGTTCATGAGCTTTCCGTCCTCCGCACGGACGGCGTGCTCCACACTGTAATCAATCACTTCCGGCGGGTTCCAGCGGGCCAGCCCCTGCCTGTACCACTCCTCCGGTACAAACTGTTGAATGTTGGACACCTGCCCGTAAGTCCGGCCGCTCCCGGTGATGCCGCCGCGTGCGGAAACCTCGCGGATGATTTCCTCCGGCAGCGCCTGGTTCTCTGCCCCGAAATCACAGCGGAAGTAGGCGGCATCCGCCAGAATAAAGTCCACATTGGCCTTCCCAACCAGATACTTATTGAGGTCAAAGCCGTTGGCAAAGGTGTAGGTAACGGTCGCCAGCACCACGGCCAGCGTCAGGGAAATCACAGTGACCACCGTTTTGCTTTTGCTGCGTCCCAGATTCGCCCAGGCCATTTGGGCCAGAGACGCGCCGGACTCCGTTTTGCGGAATTTTTCCCGTTTGCTCTTTTTTGCGCCGCCTTCGGCATAGCGCACGGCCTCCACCGGCGAAACCTTTGCCGCCAGCCGTCCCGGCTTTGCGCAGGAGAGAAACACGGTCACCAGCGAAAACGCCGCCGCCCCGATGAAAATAAGCGGGTTGAAGGTCACAAAAACGTTTTTGTAGGAGAGCGTCTCCATGATGACCGGCGTAAGCCCGTTGCCGGTGAGAAAACCGGCAAACAGACCGATTGGGATGCCGATGAGGCTTAAAAGCAGCGCCTGCTGGAGGATGATCCGTTTGAGCTGCTTTCCGGTTGTGCCGATCGTTTTCAGCAGGCCGTAAAAGCGAATGTCGTTGGTGACGGAGATTTGAAAGACGTTGTAAATAATCAGATACCCGGTAAAGACGATCAGCAGAAGTATGGCCGCAATGGCAAGATAGGTGCCCCAATCCTGCTGGACAAACTGTGCCCCGGTGTAGCCCCAATTGATGCCGGTTCTGATATAGTTGTCCGCCAGCGGGTCCTCGGACTGATAGCCGTGGTTTTCCAGGATTTCCAGCAGGTTTTCACCAATGTGCAGGGCGTCCCTGAACATCACATCCAGATTCCACTTGCCGGTCAGGGAGGACGTGTCTCCGCTGCCCAGCGCACAGAGCGTCTCGGCCTCCGACCGGGGCAGCAGGATGTTGCTGGCAACGACGGCGCTGTCATATTCCCACCAGCCGGAAAGCGTATAGGTCCGGGTGACAAGCTGCTTATACTGTGTGTTCTCGTCGAGGTAGAAGGAGACGGTAAACTCCGCGCCAATTTCTGGCTCAACGCCCAAAAGCGCTAAAATCCGGGTATCGGCAGCGGCCTGATTCGTCCCCTCCTGCGGCAGCTCCCCCTCCGCGGGGACGCAGAAATAATGGGGCGCTGCGGCAGGCTCCAGATAGCTCACCTCTACATGGGATTTGTTGAAGGGCGGGTCCTCGGGCATCCCCACAAACAGCCGCGCATTGGCCTCTTTGAGCAGCGGGTCCGTCCGCAGATCCTCCAACTGTTCCAGGGTGAGATCCTTGAAGGTGCCGTGAGAATCCCCGCCGGCCTGCCGGAAATTTTCCTGCTGATAGGAGTAGTTTATGGAGGCGGCAATGGTGAAAAGGGATGTGAACAGGACAGTTGTCAGGGCGATTGCCAGCACCGCCACAATATTCCGCGTTCTTGCCGCGCGCATGGACCGCATTCCAAGCCGCCGGATACAGCGCCTGTTGCTTACACTCAGCACAATCATTTCCTCCTCTCGACAATCTGCCCATCCTCAATGCGGATGATCCGGTCGGACATCTGTGCGATTTCCTCGTTGTGGGTAATCATAACGATTGTCTGGGAAAACTGCTGGCCTGTCACTTTCAGCAGGCCCATGACGTCCTGACTGGTGGCGGAATCCAGATTACCAGTGGGTTCGTCAGCCAGAATAATGGCCGGTTTGGCCGCCAGCGCCCGGGCAATGGCCACTCGCTGCTGCTGTCCGCCGGAGAGATTGTTGGGCAGGCTGTGCAGCTTCGATTCCAGGCCCAGAATCTCAATGATGCGGCGGATGTAATCACGGTCAGCGTCCCGGCCGTCCAGCTGTATGGGC
>CAMWSZ010000364.1 GCA_947177005.1 uncultured Clostridia bacterium
TGCTGCTGTTTGCGGTCTTCATAGCCGCCTCCGCCGCCTACCGGACCTGTATGCCGTCCCTCGCCCCGCTTGTTGACGCTGGCACCGGGCCCGGATACATTTTTTTCCCGTCCTCTGGGTCGTTTCTGATCCATCTTTCTGATTCCTCCTTTACGTCCTGCCGGACTGGAATCCGGCATCATATCCCTATTGTACACGGAATCCAGCAAAAAAACAATCCGGCAATTTCACGAACTAGGCCTTGAAGCTCAAGACCGGTATTGATCTCTGCAAACGCTGCGCCTTGACAAAGAGTTCCAGGTATACTAAAATGGTACAGATCGTAAAAAACAGAAATTGGGGTGATGATGATAGACACCAATACTGCTTGGTTCCGCCGTGGTCTGCGGGACGGAATCCCAATTGCGTTAGGCTATTTCGCGGTAGCCTTCACGCTGGGTTTCGCGGCGAAAAACGCCGGTTTCTCCGCTTTTCAGGCCATGATCGAGAGCTTTACCAACAACGCCTCCGCAGGCGAATACGCCGTATTTTCCTTGGCCGCTGCCGGTGCGGGTTACTGGGAGGTGGCGGTCATGACGCTGGTTACCAACGCCCGCTATTTACTGATGTCCTGTTCTTTGAGCCAAAAGCTTTCGCCGGATACTTCCCTCGTCCACCGGATGCTGGTCGCTTTCGACGTCACGGACGAAATTTTCGGCATCTCCATTGCCGTCCCCGGACGTCTCAACCCTTTCTATTCCTATGGTGCAATGTCCGTTGCCATTCCCGGCTGGGGCATCGGGACGTTTCTCGGCGTGGCGGTAGGCAGCGTGCTGCCGCTGCGTTTGGCCAGTGCGCTGAGCGTGGGGCTGTACGGTATGTTCCTGGCCGTAATCGTCCCCCCCGCCCGGGAAAACCGGGTCATTCTGGGCACAGTGCTCCTCAGTTTTGCGGTCAGCTTTGTATCAGAGCATTGGGCACTGCTGTCCGGCGTCTCCTCCGGCACCCGGACCATAATCCTTACCGTCGCCCTCGCATTGGGCGCGGCAGTTTTATTCCCCATTAAAGATGATGAAGAAGGTGCAGCACAACCATGAACATATGGCTTTACATCCTGATTTCCGCCGGAGTCTCTTACCTGATTCGTGTCACGCCGCTGGTCTTGATCCGGCGCGAAATCAAAAATAAAACTCTGCGTTCTTTCCTCTACTATGTTCCCTATGTTACCCTGTCCGTCATGACCTTCCCGGCCATTGTAGAGGCCACCCAGAGTCCCTTAGCCGGTCTGTTGGCACTGGCCGCCGGTATCGTACTGGCCTGGCGCGGCAAAAATCTCTTTCAGGTCGCAGTCGCCTGCTGTCTGACGGTCTTTATCTCGGAATGGTTCCTGGTTTGAGCGTTTCCGATTTTCCATTTTTCCATAAAACATGTCCCCGAATACGAGCCGTGTTCGGGGACGTACTGCTTTATTACACTTCAGCCTCAGGCCAAAGCAGAAATTCCGTCAGGGATTTCGTCAGTGCAGTAAAAATTGCGGTGGTGATGGCAAGGTCCCCGTCCACATTCCAGAGCAGCCCGTTGGCGTCCGGCGGCATCGGACCGCCGTCTGCGGGAATCCGGCGGAGCAGTGCAACGACCGCCCGGTACTGCCGTACAAACGCCATATACATTTCATGGACCGCAGCCTCCGTCCTTTCCTGCGGGAGCAGCCGCTGGATACTGGAAATGTTCAGACTGCGTTTCAGCGTGCAGATCACCACCAGATATGCTATATGACATCTGGAATACTTCTTTTTTACCGGCGGCGGCATAATGCGCATCCGCACATAATTATTAATAATGCTGGCGGTAATGGACTTCTCATCCTCTCCCCGGTTCATCAGCGACAGATACCGTGTCAGCAGAATGATGACCTGATCCATATACAAATCCAACTGCGGCAGGTCCTCCCAATCCGGCAAATCAAACCTGGACAGACTGTTCATCCACTCATGATACCGGCGGATGGCCTGTTCTTTTGTGATCTCCATAGCACCCCTTCTCTCATACCGGTGATTTTAGAAAAGTATAGCTGATTTCGGGACATAATGCAAAATACATTATTTCAAATAAGGGAGAATTTAGCCGGCTCCACGGTTTTCTCAGCGCTTTACGTCGCCTGTTTCATAGACAGCGAAATCCGTTTCTTTTTCTCGTCCACCTCCAGCACGGCTACCTTCACAATGTCCCCTACGGACACCGCCTCCGAGGGATGCCGGAGGAATTTTTCGGAGATCTGCGAGATGTGTACAAGGCCGTCCTGATGAACGCCGATGACCACAAACACGCCGAAATCGATTACATTGCGCACCGTCCCGGTGAGGGTCATACCCGGCCGCAAATCCTTCATCTCCAACACGTCCGTGCGCAGAATGGGCGGCGGCAGCTCATCGCGGGGGTCGCGGCCCGGCTTTTGCAGCTCCTTCGCCACGTCCAGCAGCGTCGGCACGCCCACGCCGCAGACCGCCGCCACCTGTTCCGCTCCCATGGACCGGATCTGTTGGTCCAGTCCGCCCAGGTTCCGGCCTGCCACATCCTCCATGCTGTGGCCCGTGACCTCCAGCAGTTTTTGGGCGGCGGCGTAGCTTTCCGGATGAACGGCGGTGTTGTCCAGCACGTTTCCGCTCTCCGGCACCCGCAGGAATCCTGCGCACTGCTCAAAGGCTTTTGGTCCCAGCTTGGGGACTTTTAATACCTGCTTCCGGGAGGTGAACATGCCGTTTTCCTCCCGGTATTTGACCACATTTTTTGCGGTGGTTCCGTTGAGCCCGGCCACCCGCTGGAGCAGCGGCGGCGACGCCGTATTCACATCCACGCCGACAGAGTTGACGCAGTCCTCCACCACTCCGGCCAGCGCTTCGTCCAAACGCTTCTGGGGCATATCGTGCTGATACTGGCCCACACCAATGGCCTTCGGGTCGATTTTCACCAATTCCGCAAGGGGGTCCTGCAAACGCCGTGCAATGGACACCGCGGAACGCAGGTTCACGTCGAACTGTGGGAACTCCTCCGCCGCCAGCTTCGAGGCGGAGTATACCGACGCCCCCGCCTCGCTGACGATCATATAACTGACGCCGCCGCCCACCTCCCGCAGCAGCTCGACGGTCATCTGTTCCGTCTCCCGGGAGGCGGTGCCGTTGCCAATGGCAATATGCGTCACGGAATGCTTCCGAATCAGCCGGGACAGCTCCGCGATACACGCCTGCTTCTGACGTTCGCCGTGGGTGGGGTAGACGACGGCCGTATCCAGCACTTTGCCGGTGCCGTCCACGACGGCCACCTTGCACCCCATACGGTATCCGGGGTCCAGCCCCATAGTCACATGTCCCTTGACCGGCGGCTGCATCAGCAGCGGACGCAGGTTCAGGGCAAAATTGTGGATCGCGCCCTCTCCGGCCTCATCGGTGAGGGCGTTTCTGATCTCACGCTCCAAAGAGGGGTACAGCAGGCGGTCATAGGCGTCCCCGGCGGCGGCCTTGATAAAATCCATTGCCCTTGAGCCTGGCCGCACCACGGCGCGCCGCAGTAAAACCAGAGCCGCGTCACGGTCCGTGACGACGGAAACCTTGAGAAATTCCTCCCGTTCCCCGCGGTTGATGGCAAGCACCTGATGCCCCTGCATTTTCGATACTGGACGCTTGAAGTCATAATAGAGCCGGTATACGCTGTCC
>CAMWSZ010000365.1 GCA_947177005.1 uncultured Clostridia bacterium
CTTGTGTTTTTCAATAAAGTACGCTCTAAAACGAAGTTTTGGCAGATGCTGGGCCGCGGAACCCGTCTTTGTCCAGAACTTGCCTGTATTGACCAAATTGACGGAGAATACACAAATAAGCGGCGTTTTCTAATATTTGATTACTGCAAAAATTTTGAATATTTCCGTCAACAAAAGGAAGGCTATGAAGCCAAAGAGACAAATTCGCTCTCAGAAAACATCTTCACTAAACGAATCCGGCTGGCAGTGCTGTTACAGGCAGCGGAATTTTCTGAGGACGGCTTTCAGGCATGGCGTGAAGAACTGATTGCGGCTTGTCATGGACAGATAGCTGCACTGCCGCAGGATCGGATTGCGGTAAAGCTGCGCAGGGAGTACGTGGAAAAGTACAGGAAAATTGCGGCCTTTTCCCATATCAGCAAAAAGGACGGGCATGATTTGTGTCATCAGCTTGCGCCCCTCATCTATTCAGACGATCAGAACGAATACGCCAAACGGTTTGATAATTTCATGTATGGACTTATACTGGCAGACTTAAATCAAACATCTGCATTTCGCTGTGCGCAGAAGCAGCTGCGCGATGTAGCGGAACTTTTGGAAAGCAAAACGACTATTCCGCAGGTGAAAGCGAAACTCCACATTATTCAAGAGATCCGCTTGGATGAGTTTTGGGAGAAAAATGATATCCTTGCTTTGGAAAGGATTCGCCGGGAACTGCGTTCATTGGTACAGTTTATTGTAAACGCAGGCAGCCGCAAGCCTCTTATTTTCACCAGATTAAACGATCCCGTAATGGATCGAAAGGAAGGTGTTTTACTGGACCCGGCATACGATTTTGAGGATTATCGTGCAAAAGTAAATCGCTATATCAATGAACACAGTGATACGTTGGCAATCTACAAGCTGACCCATAATATTCCGCTGTCTGCCGGAGATTATATTGAATTGGAACGGATATTGACAGATGAACTTGGCAGCAGAGAAGATTATATAAGAGAATTTGGGAATACTCCGTTTGGACTGCTTGTACGCAAAATTGCAAAATTAGATCATGAAGCAGCGATGAAAGCGTTTTCTGACTTTATCAGCGATCAGTCTTTGACCCGGCAGCAGATTTCTTTTGTCCACAAAATTATTCACCATATTGAGCAGAATGGATACATGGAAAATGTTGCAGAGCTGAGAAAGCCGCCTTTCGATAAGCCAATCAACTTTATGAAGCTATTTGATGCCGGCAGACAGGAACACCTCATCAAGCTGATCAATTCAGTAAAAAATAATGCAGTTTATACTGTAGCGTAGATGTATAGAAAAAGGCAGGCTGCACAGGATGCAGATACTGTATGCCTTGTCCCAGAGGAGTGGATATCCCCGGCAATTTCAATATGATGTATATGGAAAAGCAGCCTAGACCGCCTGGAATTAATCCAAGATACGGGACTGCGTAAGGAATCCTGTTATGCGTCCCAGTGTGTGGGCTGTGGCCGGTGCAAAAATATTGCCCTCAGCAAATCAGTATCCAGGAGAAATTAAAAGAAGCTGACTGCGGCCTCAGACCGCTGCCCTATAAAATTGAAATCCATTTGGTACGCAAAATCATGATTTAAGAAGATCAGAAGAAAAGGAGAAAAATGATGATAAATACCAACACATTGAGTTCTGAGCAGCTGGCTAGTATGATCGACCAGACCAACCTGAAGCATTACATCTCTCAGACGGAACTGGAATTATTCGCAAAGGCGGCTCTGCCTTACCGCTTCAAGACCCTGGCTGTTAACAATGCCCCCATTCCATTTCTGAATAAGATTCTTGAAGGGTCTCCTACAGTATGTGATGCGGCTGTCAGCTTCCCCTTCGGTCAGTGTACGATCGAAACAAAGGTATTTGAAACCAAAGACGCTATTGCTAAGGGCGCAGGCGAGGTAGATTATGTCTGCAATATAGTTGAACTGAAGAGTGGTCACTGGGATTATATTGAGGAGGAAATGCGGCGGATCGTGGATGTATGCAGCGAGCACAATATTATCAGTAAAGTAATCTTTGAAAATTGTTACCTTACCGATGACGAGAAGAAACGAATGTGCGAAACAGCTTTGAAGGTACGGCCCACATTCATCAAAACCTCTACAGGATTCGGCACCGGTGGAGCAACAGTAGAAGATGTCCGTCTGATGAAGTCCATGGTGGGGGACGAGCTGAAAATCAAAGCGGCTGGCGGCATTCGCTCCGCACAGGCTGCTCTGGACATGATTCAGGCCGGTGCTGAGCGTATCGGGACCAGCCGGGGCATTGAAATTGTGGATGGTTTTAGGACTCATGAAATATACTCATGAGGGCAGACATTTGCCAAAAGAAAAAAACGATGTATATACAAAGAGTTTTTAGCCTGAATGGATGGTAAATCTTTTAGCTCGTGAGTAAAAGAATGTGCAGAGTAATGAAATACAGGTTGTCCTGAAAAGAGAACAGAACATATTTTCAAGGAGAAAGCATACCCAATCCACACTGCCGTCTGCTCCACAAACCAATATCAAAAAAGAACCCTCGCCCAAAACAGGACAAAGGTTCTTTCCTTGCTTTACCGTACACTAAACAGCAATAGAGGGCCGCCCCGGTTAGGGGCGGTTTTTATGTGCCGCGATTAGTATGCATTACCATAATAAAGGCTTTCCCCATATTTTGAAGGACGGCCTTTTTGTGACACACAATATATGTAGCTGCCGCAGCGGATCAGCAAGGCGTCTTCACCATAATACATTCTCTTCATGCCTATAATAGAGCCCGTGACAGAAAAGTTGGGGAAAGCTTCAATTCCGAGTCGCTGCCCCTCCGAAACGGATAATGTTTTTACTCGCATGTTTTTTCTCCTTTTCTATCAAATTGACCGAAAATTGATTTCCTTAAAGCTTTTGAGTCTCTGCCGGTGAATATTCATTGTCTTACGGCAAGTAGGGCAAGGCATTTTGAATTTCTTCCCATTCCATATGACAGATGTTGTATTTCTGCAGTTGCCGCACTTTACTATTCCAATTCCTTTTTTCACCCAGACTTATCTCCTTTCAAATATCAACTACCAGTTGAAATCAACAGGCGTGTTTTGAACAATTGTCTCCAATTTATGACTCACTTTTTTCAGCATATTAATGATACCCTGTATCTCATAGTGAGCTAATTTTTGTTTCACAAAGTCATCAAATGCAGTTGCCGCTTGGTTATCTGTAAAAAACTTTTTATCCAGAGGTTCCAAGATACTGATATACTTGGCAATACTGTCGATATCCTCCTGAAGATCCCTTATTGTTAGTTTTTTGTCATTCATTGTTAATTCTTCCCTTCTATTGTATCCCTTTGAAAGTGTCTGTTAAATTATATGCAATTGGATGTGAAAATATAGAAATTGGGACCCTGAACTATACCAAAATTTAATCATATAAGAGTTCCGATTTTGAAGCCTGCCATTACACTAGCGGCGGCGGCAGTCTGTGCCGGGACTGCTTCTGTACCGATTTCTGCCTAACGCAGCTAGAAATAGAACGTGCTCATAGGCGTTTTGATGGGGACCGCTGCGTTGTAGCCGTTGTTTTGTAACAGACAGCGGCACCGGCAAAGTTCCATTCATTATGCGAATCAAAAGGGAAACATCAAGCTGGCGAGAGCCGCCGCAACACGACCGAAGATATGAAGCAGG
>CAMWSZ010000366.1 GCA_947177005.1 uncultured Clostridia bacterium
GGTTAACTCCTGCTTTGTCATTTACATTACAGCCCCCTCGTGGTAGAATAATGTGAAGTTTATCCGCCACAAAGAACATAAGGGAGACAGGAAATGCCGTACCTGCCTCCCTTTATGCTGTAATAAACATCTGAAAAATCGGGTCTGAAATCATTCCCCGGAAAGGAAAGTCCCTAAAATTTTTCTATCGGTGACTGCGCGTTTTCCGCGCTTCGTCTCCCCCGCAGCCCTGGGTGGGGGCTTCACAGGACCCGCGATAGGGGGTAGTCCGAATCGACACCCTTCATAATCCCCCTATATGGTTCAAGGCGTCCTTCAGAACACCATCGCCTATCAAGGCTATCAGCTCATACAGACGTATGGCGTCCATCATTTCGCGCTCGGCTTCCGCTATTTTTCTCCCGGTCTCATCTATCCCCGCCTGAAAACCGATGGAGAATGCAGCGGCCAGCGTTTCAAAAGTATGTCCGCCCCGATGATGCTTGCGAAGCTGGTCATAGTCCTCAAGGCAGAACTTGTCCAAAGCACCCCAAGCGGCCAGCTCTACCCGCTTCTTCCATGCGGTGTCATCCTTGGGCAGCTCCATCGATCCGTACTGGTGAACAACAGCCAGGACTTCATATCGGATGGTAATCGCATCTGCCGGATAAGACTTCCAAATGTCGTAATCGTCCATATAGCCTACCCGCACATTTTCGCCGTCCTTGTACAGACGGCAGATCATTGACGTTTCCTCATCTGGGAATTTCACAAGGCATACCCGCCCGTTGAAATCCTCTGGCGCTTTCCCGCAGATCGCAATATCACCAGGCGCAGCCCAGGCGAAAATAGGACCGCCCTCGCCAACGGTGAGAATGTTTTCCACCTTGGCCAGCATTTTGCCGAACTCCACGATAGCACTGCTACTCATGCCTGCACCGCCGTTTCATCGTTGGCAGCTGCCGTCAGGATCGCCGAAAGAAGCATTATCTTTTTCTGTGGCTCTGATAGTTGACGATAAAGCTCCGGAATCTGGGCGTTCAGGCCAGCCGACAGGTCTTCTGCGCCATGCCGTCTCTGTATCTTTTTCCAAGTATTCATACCTGTAATTCCTCTATTTTTCACGTATCATGGGAGGCAGAACAGTGGTGGTCAAACTCTGCTCTGCCTATACCGTCTGGGGTGCTGCTTACGCCGGCTCTTTCTGGGTTGTACACTTGACACATCTCCTATCCGCTGGTATCATCAGAAGTGGAAACAGGTTCGATCTCCACCTTATCGCCGCTCTCAGCGTTCGCTGCGCTGGGAGCGGTCTTTTTCAGCTTCAGCGGGAAGTCCGGAGGAACAGAACCGTATGGATACCGCCGGTGATAAGCTGCATACGCCTTGACAGCTTTGCCCCTACCGCCCGGACTGTGAAAATGCTTATGTTTGCTCATTGGTTTAATCTCCTTCCAAAGTGCCTTACAATCCCGTTCGATCCGCAGCTGCTCCCAGACGATTTCTCGGATAAGAACAGTGTCGTAATAGGTCAGACCGATCAAGCTATTATAGATTTCCTGGGCGAGTTTCTCTACGGTCTCTGTGCTCAACGGCCTGATCGTATCGCTCCAGCCCATTTTACACTTGCCAAAGCGCCGCTCACCGTCGGCAAGGAAATCTTTGAACGGCTTCGAGTCCTTGATTTTCACGGGCCGTCCTCCTCTCTCAGTCGTTATGACACTCAATACCAAGCACGTTCATATCCGCCAGATGTTCCGCGATAGACACCAGGGCGCAGCAGCCGGGACGGGTCCACTTGTCGGAACCGTGCGTTCTGTCGTATGCGTGCCACCATGCGCAGCCGTCGCGTTTACACTCTTCCGGAAAAACTTTCTCGATACTCAGCAGCGGGCAGATACTAGACGTAGGCGATTCTATTTTCATTGATCGTTTTCCTCCCTGTTCGGTCTCATGCGGTTCCCCTGCCGCCACTCAGCCGACCGGCACGCCTCACTCACGGAGGCGAAGCTGAAATCATACATGTTATCTCTCCTTTGCGACTATCAGCGGGTTCTCAGGCCCACACTCGAATCCATTGTGCTGCAATGGTTTTGTTCTGGCGGGTACAATATCCCAGACCTAACCAGACCTAACCCAGCCGCATTAAGCCCCTGTATTATAAGAGCTTGCATTTTGGGGTGTGATCTTCAGAAATCCCGCTTTTGCCATTGCTTCAGCGAAGTCATTTTCTCGGCGGACAAACTCCCCGCCCTCCTGCGCCCACTCCTTATAGGCGATGTACAGCGCCCGCGCTCCCACTCTTGCGCTGGGGTCTCTGACGCAGCGTTCGTTGATAAAATTGGTCAGCCAGTCCTCCCGCTGCCGGTATTCTTCGGTAGCTTCGGCAACGATGTCCGGCAGATCCAATTTCATGCCGTTGCGGACAAAATTTACGGCGCCCTCAATGCCCCAGGCCAGGATAGCGCCGCCACATTCTCTGACCAATAATTCACCGTAGTTCTGTACACTGTCCTGCGGCTCGATCACAGCGTTGAATGGCACGACGATCAGCCGTCTCCAGGTGCCGTCATCAGTAGAGCCGACACGGGGCAGATGGTTGGTAAACAGAATAAGCGTGTGGGATTGCTTCACTGTCTCCGGCTGCCTGTATTTCTCCTCAATGGTCAGCTTGTCGGTACTGGCAACCTGTTTGAGTGTTGCTATAGACAGCCGCTGATGTTCTTCCAATTCTCCGGTAATAACCAGCCGCTTCCCCCGCAGCGTAGCCAGCGATGCGCCTTTGTTGTTTCTGTCGGTGGTAATGGTCTTAATGTCGATGGTTCCCGTGTAGTCTCCCAGCACGTCGCCCGCAGCGTTGAAAGTGGTACTCTTGCCGTTTCTGCCTCCGCCGCAGGCTATCACAATTCCCTCCTGGTAAACAGAACCAATAAAGGCCATGCCCATAACCATCTGAAGGAAGCCTTTCAGACCTGGGTCATTGCAGGTGACTGTATCAAGGAACCGTTCCCACATGCTTCTTTTCGCATTGTTCGGCGCGGCGCTGGTGATCTGGCTGCAATAGGCAGCGCGTTCATGGGGACGCAGCTGCCCGGTGGTCAGATTCACGATACCGGCAGGCGTGTTCAGGTCGAAGGGGTTCGCATCCAGCTTGTCCGCCTTCAGCACAAGAGCCGGTTTTGACAGCTCCATCATGTTCTTGATCCGGGTAGCGTTGCGGCTGGTCTTGGCATGTGAGAGATAAGCCCCTGCTTTTTTGACCACTTCCTTTGCGTCCTGGACGGCTTCCTTGTCCTCATTGTCTCCGGTTTCTGCAAAACTGGTCATTGCTTCCGCCAGGAGCTGCTGGGCCTCGCCGTACTGGTCAAGGGCTTCCTTCAGCATCCGTTCTGACAGGTCCAGCGCCCAGGCCACAGCCTTATGGTCATCCCGTTCCCATTTCTTTCCAGTCCACCAGAACCAGCCCAAAGCGTCCACGAAAATCAGATCATCGTGATAAACACGGCTGAATACTACAGCGTTGCCAGCATCAGAATAATCAGGCGGTTTGACTGGCTGATCCTCTGTCTGCGCTGCGGTTGGTTTGAAGTCTCTCGCCGCTGACTTCTGCCGTTTGTATTCTTCCGGGTCATATGTACGTTGTGCGGTATCGACGGCATTCTGAATTGTCAGCGCACCGTATGTCGAGCCGGACTGCCGCCGATCC
>CAMWSZ010000367.1 GCA_947177005.1 uncultured Clostridia bacterium
GCTCAAAGTAGCCCTCCTCGTAGAATTTCTCCATAAACTCCGGAAGAAGAGCCAGAAGGTCAATGTTCTGATATTTGGCCTCCGTGATCCAAGTGAAATGGTTGATGCCGCAGGCGTCCGTGTAGATTTGGCTTCGATGGACTTTGACGCCCCTGATCTCTTTCAGCACGCAGGTCAAAAATTCCTGAGCGTGGAACACCTCGTGACAGCAGCCGAATGCCTTGATCTGCGGGAAAACGTCGTACAGCACCTTGGTACAGATGCTCATAGGGTTTGTAAAGTTAATGACCCAAGCGTCAGGACAGTTGTCCCGGATTTTCACCGCGAATTCCTCATAGACCGGCACGGTGCGCATAGCCCGCAGGACTCCGCCGGGACCGACAGTATCGCCCACAGACTGGTAAACTCCGTACTTTTCCGGCGCGTGGACATCACTGCACATTTCCTGGAAGGTTCCGGGCAGAATAGAGATTACCACGAAGTCCGCACGCTCTAGGGCGTCCTCCAACCGCTCATACAGCTTGTAGTCAAATTTGGATATTGTCCTTGGGTCTCGATTGATGTATGCGCCGATTTTAGCGTTCCGCCCAGCGGCTTCCATATCAATGTCGTACAGGGCGATCTCGCCGGACAGGTTTTCCGCCAGGGCCAAATCTGACATGAAAGTGCGTGCCCACAGCTTGGAGCCGCCGCCGATGTAAGCAATTTTAATGTTTCTGTCCATTTTCGTATGTCTCCATAATTTTTTTTAATTGATCTAACTGTTTATGGGTTGCCGCCGGCATAGGTTTGGTTGCCGCAGCGTATTGGATGATCCCCTTTAGCTGCCAACGCCGCCTTAATAAAGGGTACGAAGGGCTTCCCAACAGAGTAAATATCCATCAAGCGGTCAATGCTCCGCTGACACTCTGCGGCCTTCTGAAAATCAGCACTCCGCAGCGCATGTGCCCAGGAAGAGGTCAGTTCCGGGTACAAATTGGACAAGCCCGCAATACATCCGTTGCCGCCGCAGAGGACATTATATGCAAAATTGTCGTCAAAACCGGAATATATCTCAAAATCTGGACGGATGGTCTTTACCTGCTTAATCAACTCCCTTGTGTGGTCAACCCCGCCGATAGTGTCCTTGATGCCAACAATATTAGTATGAGCCAGGGCCAGCCTTTTCACGATCAGTGGGGAGATATCATACCCTGTCCGCTCCGGGAAATTGTAAAGATAGATATCTCCGCGTATTTCTTTTGCAAGCATATCGTAATACTCGAAAACGCTCTCATCTGCAAAATGAAAATAGTAGGGTGGGATAATGACAGCTCCATCCGCTCCCTGCTCCAAAGCATGATTTGACAATTCCACAATCTCGTCATATACCATGGAGGTCGTGCCAACCAGGAGCTTGCAGCGCCCTTGGACCGTCTCGCCTGCACAGCGGAGCAGCACCTTTTTCTGCTCCATCCGTAGGCCAAAAAATTCGCCAATGCTGCCCAGGATTAAAATCCCGTCTACACCGCCTGCCAACAGATGCTGGTACAGCCTTTGGCTGGAGCCAGGTCAACTTCCCCGTCCGGCAGCAGAGGCGTGACAGCGGGCGTGATGTAGTTTATCTTCTGTTCCATCAATAACTTGCTCCTTCCATTGCTGATGCAGCATACTGCGTATACCGCCTGAATAATCCCGTTCTTGCAGGTCTGGGTACGATTTCCTTTTTGCTTCGCTCTTGCAGGATGGCGTCGATTTTTTCTGCGGACAGCTTTTCGCCCCGGATACCGACTATGTTAATCGTCCTTGCTGCCACATCATACTCAATCAGATCGTCATCCTCAAGGAAAGCAATCATACCGCCTCTGGCGGCTTCCGGTGAAATATGCCCGATTGCCGCGCCTCTGGTCGCTCCGCTGAAACGTCCATTCGTGATTAACGCCACTGTGCCGTTCAAACGTTCATCACAGACAATGGCTTCCGTTGTCATCAGCAGTTCCGGCATTCCAGAACCGCGCGGGCCCTCATACCGAATGACCAGAACATCACCCGGATTGATTTTCCCATCCACCACAGCTTGATGGGCTTCTTCCTCACTGTCAAAGACACGAGCTGGACCAGTGTGGCTCAGCATCTCTTTCACGCAGGCACTGTATTTGATGACGCTGCCCTCCGGCGCAATATTGCCCTTCAGAATGGCGATACTACCTATCTCGACTGCCTTGTCAGGCGGATAGATCACATCATCCCGCTCTAAATGATAGTTAGCCAGATAGCCGGTGTACCGCGTAAAAAATCCTGTCTCTTCCAATTTTTGGAGATTTTCACCCAATGTCCTGCCGGTTACTGTTATGACATCCAAATGAAGATATTCCTTCAGCAGCAGCTGTACATAGGGGACGCCGCCCGCAAACCAAAAGCTTTCTGTTAAATGCTGCCCACTGGGGTTGATGTTTCCCAGGTGGGGGATTTGGTGGTTGATCTGGTCAAACAACTCCGGCTCCAGTGTGATGCCAAGCTCCTTCGCAATGGCGGGCAGGTGCAGGGTAGCGTTTGTGGAACCGCCGATAGCGCTGTGGACGATGATTGCGTTTTCAAATGCCTCTTTCGTCAAAATTTTCTCCTCCTAAAAAAGTACATGCTCCCACGGATGGACAGCCAGTGAGCTTATAATTCCGGATTTCTGCTTCCGCCACCTGGCCTCTTCGCTGTTTCAGGGAAATTTCACCCGCTGCAAGAGAAGTGGTCTGGTATGGTCCAGGCCGCATAGAGCCTCCCGGCAGGAAAATCGATGGAATGTTCATCCGAGCAATCGCCTTCAGGTGCGCGGGAATGGATTTGTCACAGGAGGAGGACAACACCATCCCGTCCCAAGGCACAGCGGAGGCGTGTACCTTCACCATATCGCAGATAGCTTCCCGCGAAGCCAGAACGATATTCATACCGTCATGTCCCTGAGCGCAGCCATCGTACACATCTGTTGTGTGATACATACAGGGAACGCCACCGGATTGGTAAACACCATATTTTACCTGCTCTGTCAGCCGGTTCAGATGGAAGCTTCCGGGGTGAGAATCGCCAAATACATCTTCCACCATGATCTGCGGGGCCTCAATGTCCTCTGTGGTAAAGCCTGCCCCAAGTTGCAGGGCGTCAAACTGCGCCCAAAGGTTTCGCTCACGAGTGCTTCTCATAGCTCCTCCTTCCATATGAAAGAAAAGTAATATTGTTGGTTTGTCATACAAATATTATAATAAAAAATTCGTCGTGTCAATACCTTTTTGATTTCTATTATACTATAAATCTATAAATGAGCAAATCCAGGAAGCTGCACAAAAATACCTGTAACCTAACACCGTTTAAGAACAGCTGTCAATTGTTTTGTTTACACACAGGAAATAAATTCGTGCAATTACACAGTTTTGCTCATTTATAGTATAAATGCGAATCAAGAGTAAAAAAGGTAAAGAGACAGCGCAACGGAGCCGAGACAGTAAGTATGTGGCAAACAAATCTCATACGGCTCTATTGCGCTATCTGCGACAATAGTAACATAATCGAAGCAGAAATGCAACGTCAAAGCAACAATTTCCACGGAAATCAATTTTGTGAGAAAATATTCGAAACTTTCTGTACTGATGAAAAATCCATTTTTTTTAGGGCCTGCCACAGTGATGCTTTCAAGGTGAAACGGTCAAAATCTAAA
>CAMWSZ010000368.1 GCA_947177005.1 uncultured Clostridia bacterium
TATACAGATAGTCCCGAAACCATAGAGACAGCGAAATATGCCAGCGCCTCCAGAAATCCGTAATAGAACCGGCGATATAGGGATAATCAAAGTTTTCGGGCGTGTCAAAGCCGAACACCGCCGCCATACCGATTGCCATATCGCTGTAACCGGAAAAATCAAAGTAAAGCTGAAATGCATAGCCAATCAATCCCAGCCAGGCCCCTGCTGCGGTCAGATCACTCCCGGCCAGCGTTGTATCCCACAGTTCCCCAATCGCATTGGCCAGCAGGACTTTCTTTGCCAGACCAACCGTAAAGCGCTGGATTCCCCCGGCAAATTTCTCCAGAGTCTCCTGCCTTCCGGCAAGCTGCCCGGCTACTGATTTATATTGAATAATCGGTCCTGCAATCAGCTGCGGAAACAGAGTGACATAGGTCCCGAAGGTCACAATATTTTTCTGCGCAGGCGCGTCCTGACGGTACACATCGATTGTATAGCTCATGGTCTGGAATGTGTAAAAACTGATCCCAATAGGCAGCGGGAGGCCCAATACCGGCAAGGAAAAACCGGTCAGACGGTTGAAGCTGGACACCACGAAATCCCAATATTTGAAGAAAAACAGTATGCCCAAATTACAGCACACTGATGACGCTACCGCCGCCCGCGCCCAAGCGTCCTTTTCCCGCCAGCGCTCCACCAGACGTCCGTGGGTGTAATCGACTGCAATGGACAGCAGCATGATAAAAATATAAGCCGGTTCTCCCCAGCCGTAAAAAAACAGACTCACCGCCAGCAGGACAAAATTCCGGCATCGCAGCGGCGACAGCCTGTATACGGCCAGCACAGCGGCCAGATAGAAAAATAGAAAGGGCAGGCTGGAAAAAACCATATTTTGCCTCCTGTTTGGGAAGGCCGCAGCCAAATCGACTGCGGCCCCGTTTCATTTGCTGCCGGTAACGTGATTTCAGAAAAGTGCGTTGAAGCCGGTCTCCGCCTCGGCCTGCGTGTCGCCTGCACAAATCAGCGCCGCAATATTCCCATTCGTCAGCACTGCCGCGTTCTCCCACGCCTCAATAGTCATCGGATAGTACGCCCCGCCAGCCGTCTGACTGTCGATACGGGACCGGAAAATTTCCGCTATTGCTTCCGCGTCCGCAGCGCTCTCCGCCTCCACCAGCGCAAATTCATATGGTACGCTGCTGATTGCCGCCGCTTTTACAACGCGCTGTTTCGTCTGATAGCCGTTCAGTCCCGGATAATACGTATCCAGCAGTTCGCCCTCCACATCCATCATCATAGGGGCGTTTTCCTCTCCCAATCCGTCTATGAAGTCCACATAATATTGGTTCAGGTCCGGGGCGGCGTCATTCTTTTTCCCGCAGGCCGCCATGCTCAGCATCAGGGCAAATGCCAACACAGCCAAAAGAATCTTTTTCATCATAACATATCTCCCATCAAAAATAGTATCTCCGGTTTTGCCGGATCTGTTGATTAGACAGTTGGATATTGAAAAAGGTTCCGCAGAATTTTTCAAAATATGCGTTACAGCTTTGACATCCGCTGTGCCGCTTTCCGCAGCATCAGTTTTTTTGTCCCAACATCGTCAAAAGCGATTTCTACCAGCGCGTCGTTCCCCATTGGCCGGACCGACAGCACCATGCCTTTCCCAAAGGTTTGATGCTGGACGGTGTCGCCGGCCTCCAGCCGGAGCAGCTCCGAATCCTGTACCGGCGCTTCAGCCGTAAATCCCGGGTCTCTGGGCGGACGCGGCATCCGCCTCTTTCTGGACAGGTACGACTCCCCTGCTGCCCCGGCGTTCTGTGTACGAAAATCAGGGGACGGCCCGCCGGACCCGGTATTTGTACTTCCCAGACCTGCGGGAAGCGCATCCCGCTGCCATTCCACGCCGTCCGGCGGCAGCTCGTTGAGGAAACGGGAGACCGGATTGTTGTTTGTGTGGCCGTACAGTGTCCTCTGCCGTGTGGCGGTCATCACTAACCGCTCCCGTGCGCGGGTCATCGCCACATAGCACAGACGCCGCTCCTCCTCCAGCTCTTCCCCCTCCCCGATCACGCGGCTGCCGGGGAATACGCCTTCCTCCATTCCAACCACATATACATTGGGAAATTCCAGACCCTTTGCGCTGTGCATGGTCATGAGGGTCACGCAGTTGTCGCTGTCCGACACGTCATCCATATCCGTATACAGCGCGACGCTGTCCAGAAATCCGGCGAGAGATGGATCATCCGGCACGGTTTCCAGGAAGTTTATCACGCTGGAGCGCAGCTCCTGCACGTTTTCGATCCGTCCCCGGCTCTCCATATCCTTTTTCTCCTCCAGTGCGCGCACATAACCGCTCTTGTCACACACCGCGTCATACAATTCCGGCAGCGGCAGCGAGGCCGACAGTCTGCGCAGTTCCTTCACCAGCTCCACAAACGCTGTAATTTTGGCGGCTGCGGTCCGCAGCGCGGGATACGACGCGACCCGTTCCATGACGTCGAACAGGCTCACATTTTCCGACCCGGCAATCTGGGCCAATTTCTCCAGGCTTGTCCCGCCGATGCCCCGGGCGGGGACGTTGACAATGCGCCGCAGACGCAGGTCATCCGCCGGATTGTCCACAACGCACAGATACGCCAGCACGTCTTTGATCTCTGCGCGGTCAAAGAATTTCAGGCCGCCGTACACTTTATAGGGAATGCCGTTTTGCTTCAGAGCCATTTCCAGCACATTCGACTGTGCGTTCATCCGGTACAGTACGGCGTTGTCCTTCCAACTGCCGCCCTTGCCGTAGCTGTCCATGATCTGATTCGCCACAAAATTGGCCTCGTCGCTCTCGCTGAACACCACCTTGACCAGAACTTTTTCTCCTGCGCCGCTATCCGTCCACAGCGTCTTTCCCTTGCGTCCGGCGTTGTTGCGGATGACCTCGTTGGCGGCGTCCAGAATATTCTGTGTCGAGCGGTAGTTCTGCTCCAGACGAATAGTGCGGCAGGTATCATACTGCGTTTCAAAATTCAGGATATTTTCGATATTCGCGCCCCGGAAACGGTAAATAGACTGGTCGTCGTCGCCCACCACGCAGATATTATTGCGTCCCCCGGCAAGCAGCTTTGCCAACAGATACTGCACATGGTTGGTATCCTGGTACTCGTCGATGAGAACATACCGGAATTTTTCCTGGTAATATGTCCGCACCTCTTCATCCTTTTGCAGCAGATGAACCGTATGCAGGATGATATCGTCAAAATCCATGGCGTTGGCTTCACGGAGGCGGCGGTCGTAGGCGGCGTAGATCTGCGCCACGCGGGGCATTCGCCAATCACGGGCATTCTGTGCCTCCTGGGCGAACTCATCGGGCAATTGATTTTTGTCCTTCGCGCTGCTGATGATGGACAGAACCGCTCTCGGCTGGAACTCCTTCTCATTCAGTCCCAAAGACTTTACGATGTCCTTGATGACGCGCTGGCTGTCGCTGCTGTCGTAAATGGTAAAATTGCGGGTGAACCCGGCGTCCAGTTTTTCGATGTCCCGCCGCAAAATCCGGATGCAGGCGCGGTGGAAGGTAGCAGCCCAGATGTCCTTCGCGGCCGGACCGCACATCCGCTCCAAACGCTCCTTCAGTTCCCCGGCGGCCTTGTTGGTAAAGGTAATGGCAATAATGGACCAGGGCACGGCGGGTTCCACAGCGCAGAGG
>CAMWSZ010000369.1 GCA_947177005.1 uncultured Clostridia bacterium
TCAGAGAACTTGCCGGAGAAGATACCATAACATATCCGGTTTTCTGGGAAACGGAACGCCGGGGCAAAGACAGGGACGATAAAGAAGAATACAAAGTCAAAATGTCCATCGCCTTTTGCTTCTCAAACAAAACCGCAAAAATTGAGCATTACCATAATTCCAGCTGGCTGGCGGCAGTCCCGATAAAGCGGTCAGGCTTGCTTTTGTCAATGTGATTGATGCCTGGCTGAGACAAAACGGTAAATATCAGAAGAAAGAATCCAAAATCACATGGCAGGATATTGAAGACTGTCTTGTGCTCATCAGCAGCAACTTTTCCACACAGACCAGTTATGAGAACCAGACAAAGAAATCTATCACAAACCGGTATGTACAGACTGCGATGACCGACTGAAAGAACGGCTTCAGATCTATTTCATGGAAAGCCCCAATGATATTGCTCAGATTGCCGCACAGATTCTTGTCAATAAAAGGAGCAGGGAAAAAGTGGAGGAGACCCGTCAGGGAATCAGGAAAAAGCTTTCCGGAACGATTAATATCGTGAATCGGGTCCAAAAATTTGTTGACTGCCGTACAAAGGATGCCGCCCAGCGGGAGATTTACATTGTAGAAGGCGATTCCGCGCTTGGCAGCGTGAAGCTGAGCCGCGACGCAGAATTTCAGGGGATCATGCCCATCCGCGGAAAAATACTGAACTGTCTCAAGGTAGACTATAAACGCATCTTTGCCAGCGAAATTATCACCGATTTAATGAAAGTGCTGGGCTGCGGCGTAGAAGCAGCAGGAAAGAACGCCTCCAAAAATCTTGGCAGCTTTGACCTGAACAATCTGCGCTGGAGTAAGGTTGTCATCTGTACGGACGCCGATGTAGACGGCTATTAAATCCGCACTCTGGTTCTTACAATGATCTACCGTCTGTGTCCGACGCTGATTGAGAAGGAATATGTCTATATCGCGGAAACTCCGCTCTTTGAAATCAACTGCGGAGAAAAGACATGGTTTGCTTATACGGAAAAAGAGAAGGCCGGCATCATCAGGCAGCTCGGCGACAAAAGATTTAAAGTCAGCCGTTCGAAAGGGCTTGGCGAAAACGATCCGGATATGATGTGGCTGACAACCATGAATCCAGAAACCCGGCGCCTGACCAAAGTCCTTCCAGGAGATGGGGAAGAGGCAGCGCAGATGTTTGATGTTCTGCTGGGAAACAATTTGCAGGGACGCAAAGAGATGATTGCCGCCGAGGGGCACAATTATTTCGACGTATCCGACCTGATGTGATAAGAAAGGAATCAAATGTATGTCAAATAGTAGATTAAAACCGTCGATTTCCGGTATGGCGCGGGAAACAATTACGCTCATGGCATAAGGCATATAGTTTTCTTTCAGCGTTTCTGTAATGGGCTGTTCCTCGATCGCCCCGCGAAGTCCAACTACCCGCTCACCGAAAACTGCTCTATACCATGTATATGATGAATCTTCTGACAAATCCCCGTACAAAATCTGCTAATATTGTCGGACAGACCATGCGGCTGAATCCTCACGGAGATGCCGCCATCTATGATACAATGGTGCGTCTTTCCAAGGGCTATGGCGCGCTGCTTCATCCGTTTGTAGACAGCAAGGGCAATTTCGGCAAAGTCTATTCCCGGGATATGGCCTATGCCGCCAGCAGGTACACAGAAGCTAAGCTGGCACCCGTCTGCCAGGAGCTTTTCAGAGATCTGGATCAGAATGCGGTAGACTTTATCGATAACTATGACAATACAATGAAAGAACCGGCGCTGCTGCCTGCTACATATCCGAACATCCTTGTCTCGGCCAATCAGGGAATTGCCGTCGGTATGGCAAGCCAGCTCTGCGGTTTCAATCTGGCAGAGGTTTGTGACGCCGCTGCCGCTTACCTCAAAGACCCGAACTGTGATTTGTCCGCCATTATTTTGGGTCCTGATTTTTCGACAGGCGGCGATTTCATCTATGATGCTGCAGCCTTGAATGATGTCTACAACACAGGACGGGGGACTCTGAAAATCAGAGGGAAATACAGATACAACAAGAATGAAAACATCATTGAAATTTATGAAATCCCCTACACAACAACCTCTGAAGCAATTATCGATAAAGTCGAAGATCTTGTTAAAGCAGGAAAGCTGCGGGAAATCAATGATATGCGGGATGAAACGGATTTATCCGGCCTGAAGCTTGCCATAGATATCAAGAGGGGAGCAGATCCGGATAAACTCATGGGCAAACTCTTCAAGCTTACGCCGCTGCAGGACTCCATCGGCTGCAATTTCAACGTGCTGATCAACGGGATGCCGGAGGTACTTGGCGTTCGCTCATTACTGGGAAAATGGTGCGAATGGAGGACGGAATGTGTCCGGCGCAGAACGGTATATTCTTTGGAGAAGAAGAAAAAGAAGCTGCACCTACTTCTGGGCCTGCAGTATATCCTGACAGATATCGATAAAGCGATTCAGATTATACGGAAAACAGAGGCGGACTCCGATGTCATCCCTAATTTGATGAATGGATTCGCTATAGATGAAATACAGGCGGAATATATCGCAGAAATCAAACTGCGCAATATCAACAGAGAATACATTCTGAAAAGAACCAAAGAAACCGATTTCCTCAAGAAAGAAATTGCGGATCTCGCCGGTCTCGCCGGCAGCGAACAGAGAATTCAGTCGGTGATTATCGCAGAACTGGCGGAGGTCCGGAAGAAATACGGAAAACCCAGAAAAACAAGTATTATCCATGAACACGAAATTGAATCTTATCACAAAGAGGAGACTGCGCCGGACTATCCGGTAAATGTGTTTCTGACGAAGGAAGGGTACTTCAAAAAGATCACCCCACAATCCCTCCGCATGGCAAGCGTCCAGAAACTGAAGGAGGGAGATTCTATCTTCCAGTCCTTCGAGACAAAGAACAATGCCGAAGCAATTTTCTTCACAGACAAGCAGCAAGCGTATAAATGCCGTTTGAGCGTTTTTGATGATACAAAAGCGAGTATTATGGGAGATTTTCTTCCGGCGAAGCTGGGAATGGATCAAGGCGAGAGCGTTATTGGAATGGTACTGCCTGGGGACTATAAGGATTGGATGCTGTTTGTATTTGAGAATGGAAAGGCGGCAAAAATAGATATGAGCGCCTATAAGACTGTCTCAAACCCGCTTTTTTCAATTTCTACTTGACTTTTCTTAGCTGGTCTAGTTTCTCCACCCCTATGGAGGACTTGCGATACTGTTGATTGTACGATGTTGGTTTGGCTGATAGCTGGGTGTAGCAGGTAAAGGTCAGATCTGTACTCATTTAACCTCATACAGCGTTATTACTTCCACTATCCTGCAAGTCCTAATTTTCCTCCCCCGTTTGTCAATAAATAGGTAAAAGGTTAAACACCTGACTCCACATCCAGCGCATGGAAACCGGAGGTACAGCCGATGCTTGTCTATTATCTGTAAATGCTCGACATACCGGAGGAAAAGATTCGGTTTGAGCAAATTTATCTGAAATATCGCGGACTTATGTGCCATGTAGCGGAGAGCATCCTGCATGACCATCAGGAAGCAGAGGACGCGGTACATAACGCCTTTATGAAGCTCATCAAGAATTTTTCCAAGTTCCAGAACACCCCTGCCCAAGACCTGGCTCCGCAGA
>CAMWSZ010000370.1 GCA_947177005.1 uncultured Clostridia bacterium
TAGGAACCCGCCATTGTCAGTTGTACAGTTTCATTCGGCTGGAGGCTCAAACTGCTGACTGTGGAGCCGTTTCTCTGGACCGACACATACTGCGGTGCGTCCAGCACCTGAATATCCACATGATCCGCCGCAACATCGGGGTTTGGAGAATAGGCAGTGACGGTCACAAGTCCGCCGGTCTCCGGTGCGGTGAATACGTTTCCGCTCACCGTGCCGCCGCTGGCCGTGTAGAGAATGTCGCCGCCCTCCATGGGGTAATAGTGCGTATCCGCCAGATTCGCCGTGAGCTTCACCGTGTGCCCTGCCAGAACCGCGGGCGCGGCGGCTGACAGATTCACTGCGCCGGGCTGGCCCGTCATGCCGCCGGGCCCGATGAGAACAAGGTGGTTGGTCACTTTCCGAAGGGACTTGTCGCTGGGGGAATTTATGGTGCGGGAGGCGTATTTATCGGGGGTTGTAGCGACGAACGTGGTGGAGCCGCCGCCGTCCAGACACAGGGCCGTCACACAGCCCAGCTCCTGCATCCGTTTCGCCAGCACCCCCAGCGACGCCCCCATACTGACGGTATTCTGCCGTCCGTCTATGGTATAAATAAGCAGGTCACCGTTCTCCTTCACGCCTAATGCTGTACGGGGCGCGGCGGAGACCTCAAAGCCGGTCTTGGCCACACCGTCCTCCACCAGCAGGTAAAGCGCACCGATAGCCTCCGTCACATCGTTCCAGCGGGAGTCCGGCGAGCTGACGGATACCGTCACCGTCTGCCCCGGCATGAGAGAGCGGAGAAAACCGGTGGCATCTGCGTAGCCGTTAGCGGCGGCTGTTAAGAGGACCTGGTTTTCCGTCAATGTATATGACTTCGACTCCTCCAGCACCTGCTCCACCTGCACCACCATTTGTTCGCCAATGGACATGCGTCCGCTGACCACATGGGCCAGAACATTTACCCCGGCGCTTGTTGTCATAGTCTTGTGATCGGTCCGGTAGTTGTAGGTAATCAGGGCTACGCCGCCCTTGTCCACCCGGGGCTTGTTCAGCCCCCAGATGACTGTGCTGCTGCCGTTTTCGGCTTTTGCGGTAATGGTCAGCTTCGGTGCGCCCATTACCACAGAGCCGTCTTTCCGGAAACCGGCGGCGTAATATTCCGAGGAGCCCGACAACAACTGTCCGCCGGAAACCATAATGCCCAGCGGATATCCGACAGACATGTCAAAGAAGTCGCCGTTAACCGCACCCAGGACCCGGTAGCCGTTGTCCGCGTAGTACCGTGCGGCGGCTTCGGTGGTGGTAAGGTTGCAGACGGAAGAGCCAAAATAGACGACCGGCTGTATGCCGCTGGCGGCGCTGTAAGAGACAATGGACGCGCCTCTCTGGAGCCACTCGGGGACATAGAGATCAAAGTCATCAAGCGGCTCTGAGGCCGCTGGCTCCGGTTCCGGCGCGGGGGTTTCCGGGACTGCCGGCGGCCGTTCCGGGACGCTGCCGCCGGGGGAATAGGTAATGTAGTATTCATGCCGGGGTTTGCCGTAGGCGTCGCTCCAGAAAACGTTGTCGCTCATCACGACGCCGTTCTGCAAGTTGGTGTCCTGAAGCCACACGCTGCTGCCGTAGGCCGGGGAATCCGCCAGTGCGCACGGTGTCAGCGCCAGCACCAGGACCAGCGCCAATATCAGGGAAATTGCTCGTTTCATGCTGTCTCCTTTTCTGTATTGGTTGGGAATGTACGGGGTTAATTATAGCACAGGCGTTGGAAATTGTCCACTAAAAAATCGCCCTCCGGATATCTTGCGGCAAATATGAATTCTCCGCAAAAAAGATTTTGTACAGCATCAACGGTCTGTATTAAGAAGCCTATATTAGCCATAACGGACAGTCCCTTCTTTCCGTTTTGCATGACAGTTAGAAACTTTATACAAAATACCGCGCTTATTTCTGTGACTTTTTTTGCAAGAAATTTGCAGCAAAGAGTTGAAAAAAGGATTTCACAGTGGTAATATCTTAGAGCGAACTACATATGACAGTTGTAGACTTATTTCGACAGAAAATTTTGTAGGGACAGTTGAAAAGTAAGGGGTTTTTATGATATGATGACTAAAAAACTGAAATTTGCGGCTGCCGCCGCAGCGGCGGCGCTGGTTCTCGTTTGTCTGGGGGCGTTTTTCAGCGGGAAGAGCCAGCCAAAACTGCCGGTCCTGATGTACCACCATTTTGTTACAGGGGAATCGACGGAGGACACCGTGGTAACGGAAGCGCGGTTCCGGGAACAGATGACCGCCCTGCGGGACGCAGGCTATACTGCCGTGACGATTCCGCAGCTGCTGGATTTTGTGGACAACGGTGCGCCGCTGCCGGATAAACCCGTTCTGATTACCATGGACGACGGCTATACCAGTAATCTGGACATCGCCGCCCCCATTTTGGAGGAGCTGGGAATGAGCGCCACCGTCTTTGTCATCGGCATCAACGAGGGGGAAGAGGTCTATGTTCACTCCGGCCAACCGTTCTGGCAGGCACGGTTTTCCTACGAGGAGGCCGTGCCCTGGGTGGAAAAGGGAATCATTAACCCCCAGTCCCATACTATGGACATGCATCAGTTGGAATCATACGGCTACAGCGGACGCGATGGTATGCTCCCGCTGCCGGACGAGTCCGACGCGGAATACCGTGAAGCCGTGCGTGAGGATGTCCGGCGGTTCCGGGAGCGCCGGGAGGGCCGCGCCGCTACTGATTTTGTTGCGCTGGCCTATCCCTTCGGTTATTATTCGGAAGAATTGGACAACCTCCTGGAGGAGGAAGGCATTTTGGTCACGCTGACAATCGATGAGCACGTCAACAAGCTGAAAAAGGGCGACCGCAGCTGTCTGCGGATGCTGGGCCGCTACAACGTCACGGACCGGATCACCGGCGAGGAGCTGGTCAGCCGTTTGAACAAAGCGGTAAAATAACAAAAGCTGAGGTGGTTGTATGGCTGATTTCTTCTTATTTCGTCAAACTTCGGACACATCCTGGCCGTGGCCAAAAAAAGCGGTCTATTACGGATATCGGACCGCCCTGCTTTTCTGCGCCGGCTTCTGTATGGGACTGGTTCTGCTGGTGCCGGCCAGCGGGCCTTATTCCAAGGAGCTCATTCTCAGCTATCTGACCCATTGGGAGACGCTGCTGCTCAATACCCTGCCGGTGGCGCTGCTGACGGTGCTCCTGTATGGAATGATCGGGATCGCCTGGCCGTCCTTTCTGGCGGCCAGCTCGGCTTTTTTTGCCCTCAGCCTGGGTAATTACTATAAACTCCAATTTCGCAGTGACCCCGTCTATTTTGAGGATCTGTTCAATCTGCGGGAGGCCACCAATATGGCTGGCAGCGGACACTACAGCCTGTTTATTACCAAGAAAATTTTACTCCCTGCATTCTGCCTGATTTTGGGTACGGTCCTGCTCCGGCTGCTGGCCCCCGGCAAAAAACGCTGTCTGCCCACTTCGGCCGTGACAGTAGCCGTCACGGCCTGCCTGGTTCCGCTGTATGTCAATCAGGGGATTTACGACGGGCTGGAAAATTTCGACTATGTGAAACGGTGTAATCCCAGCGAAAACTACATCTCCCACGGCTTTCTGTATCCCTTTTTTCACAGCGCCGCCGAGCTGATCGATTTCACGCCAACCGGCTACA
>CAMWSZ010000371.1 GCA_947177005.1 uncultured Clostridia bacterium
GAGATGGCGAAAACCCTCATCTACCTGGAGGAGAAGGGCTTGGCTGATTATGATAAATTAGAGAAAGCCTGTGATGCGGCGGTTCAGAAATTCAATGATTTGTCTGACCGGACCAAAGCTGCCAGTGCGAGAATGAAGGACATTGCAGAATTACAGCGGCACATCGGAACCTACATCAAAACCCGCGAGATTTACGCCCAATACCGGAAACTGCCGCCGCGAAAACAGGAAAAATTCTATCAGGAGCATACCAACGAAATCCGCTCTTGTCAAGCAGCAAAACGGTATTTCAATTCTCTCGGCTTGAAGAAACTTCCGTCCATGCAATCGTTGAAACAGGAATATGCCGCATTGCAGGCAGAGAACAAAAAACGGTATCCAGAGTACAAGCAGGCAAGGGCAGAAATGATGGAACTGCTCACCGCCCAAAACAATGTGGAGCGGATTTTGGGCGTGACAGAGAAAGAGAAAAATCGTGACCGCCAGCATGGTGCGCGATGATGATTTTTTCTCCATCGCAGATGGACAGCAGACGCCGAAGGCGGCTTAAAAAACCGGGCGCAGGTGCGCCCGGTTTTACAGGGGTTTGGGGGCGGTCAGCCACCAACAAGCACGCGCCGGGTATATACCGGTGCCTTGCTTGCCGCTACCATAGGAACATTCAATAATCTGATCTACGTTATCAGGAATTACTGTATGACGGATTACCGCTTAAAGATATAATTCACATTCCTTACGGACGGAGCAGGATTTTTTGATAGCTAGTGAAGCAACGGAAACCATAACCCCGTTGACTTTTCTGGCGGCACGGGGACATTTTACAACACAGCGCATACAGGAGATGCACTTGTGAGCATTTGTACTCTTCAAATTTGCTTTGCTGATTGCACCGGCAGGGCATTTTTCAGCGCATAGGCCGCAGGATACACAGGCTGAAGATGCCCTTGGAACAAGACCCGCTCCACCAGCTTTTTTATACGGGCGGCTGCCGGGGATCTTGAAAGATGCTTCTGTCTGACCATGTGATAGCTTCTCCAAAATCTTTAGGCCGATTTCCTTCAGATTTTTCTCATCTATTGCATCAGGCCGGCCTGTTGCATATTGGTGCATAATGGAATGCTCTGCAACAGCGGCAACGGCGGCAATCACAGTAAAACCGCATTGCTTCGCCAAATCTTCCATCTCTGCCAGCGTGTCCTCATAGGCTCTGTTTCCATAGACACATAGTAACACACAGGGCATCCCATTTGCGTGAATACTTGCCAGCCGCTCCGCAGGCAGTGAGGGGACGCGGCCTCCGTAGGACGGCAGCGCAATTACCGCAACTGCATCGAAAGTTTCGGTAAGATTTATCGAAGCAAAGTTGTTTTCCGTCAAATCAATGGTTTTCGTATCGGGAGACAATGAGGAACACAGCACCTGCGCTGCCTTTTCCGTGCCGCCAGTAGGGCTGAACAGAATAAGATTGCATTTCATTTTGTAAGGTCTCCTTATGAATTAATGGAACATCTGGAATTTTGTTACTGCCTATGTTCTGCTTGCAGCACAAATTTCACCGCCGGAAAATCTCCCTGCGGGAATCGAAACGCGAGTCCGGCACAGCATAGTTCCTCCCCGGTAAAGCGACAGCCAGTATCCTGATCCACATAAACCCGTTCTGAATCCAGATAGGGGATTTTCAGGAGCATGGACAAATTGGCTGCATCATAAGCAGCGGTAAAGGCATAGATAATGGCCTGATTCCGCTGCTGATCCGTCATCATCCAGGCGTAGACGCCGTCTGCATAAGGAGAACGCAAGCGATAGAACTCCCCGTTGAAAATGAAATCCCGCTCGTTTTTATAGGATGTAAGATGTGCTTGAATACGCTCCTTTTCCTCTGGTGACAGTTCCAAGATATTCAGCTCATACCCCATATTTCCAGACGAGGCCACAGCGGCGCGAGTTGCAAAGGGTATCATCCGCCCGGTTTGGTGATTCGGGATGGCAGACACATGGGCGGCAACTGCGGAAGGCGGAAAAAGATAGGATGCGCCATACTGGATCGTCTGCCGATCCAGAGCATCGGTGTTGTCGCTGCACCAGGTCTGCGGCATATAAAAGCTCATACCTGCGTCAAAGCGTCCGCCGCCGCTGGAACAGTTTTCAAAGAGGACATCTGGGAATCTGACGGTCAACTCCTTCAAAATCCGGTAAAGGCCCAGCATATAGCGGTGGAAAAACTCTCCCGACTGGTCTGGCGGCAGAGCAGCGGAACCAGGGTCGGTCATGTGCCGGTTCATGTCCCATTTGACGTAGGAAACCGGATAGGTTTTGAGAAAGCCACTCAAGGTTTCCAGCACATAGTTCTGTACTTCCTGCCGGGTCAAATCCAGTACCAGCTGGTTTCTTCCCAACAAGGGCGAAATGCCAGGAAACCGTGCCGCCCAATCAGGATGGGTACGCATCAGTTCACTGTCCGGAGAGATCATCTCCGGCTCAAACCAAATGCCAAACTGAATACCGTTCTCCTTGGCACAGTCCAGCAGAGGTGTTAGACCGTTAGGAAATTTTTCGTGGTTAACGAACCAGTCTCCAAGAGAACTTTTGCTGTTGTTCCGGTGTCCAAACCATCCGTCGTCTAAAACCACCAGCTCAAAGCCCAACGATGCCGCTTCCCGGATGACCCGCAGCAGCTTTTCCTCCGACACATCGAAGTAACACATCTCCCAGCTGTTGAGCAGGATAGGCCGGGGCCGTCCGGCCCATTGGCGAGGGAACAGCCGCTCAGTATAGAGCCGATGGAACTCCTGGGACATACCGTTGAACCCCTCACCACTATAGACCAGAACCGCTTCCGGTGTCTGGAAACTCTCGCCGGGAGCCAGTTTCCAGGAGAAGTCATCCGGGTGAATGCCGATCACTGTCCGCAGATGGTCATATTGATCCCGCTCCACCCGAACACAGTGGTTTCCGCTGTAAATGAGCTGGAAAGCCCGGACTTCTCCGCTATGTTCCGTGGCTTCTGGAGCGCAGAGAGCTGCAAAGGGCGGATACTGCGGACTGCTGGCTCCACGGGTACTGCCGATGGCCGTGGTTCCGTGGGTAATTTTCTGGCGGCTGAGTTGAAATTCTTTCTGATGGGAGCCATAGAACGTGACCAGCTCTTCTCCATCCCAAGGCATATCCACAAGTGCGCTGAGGGCGCGCTCTAACCGGACGGAAGATGCTCCTTCGTTGGTAATTTTTGCAGAGCGAATAATAGCGGCACAATCCGCAAGGATGGAGTAATACAATGTCAACCCAACTCCAGATACCTCATCCTGAAACCGCACCGCCAGCGTCTTTGCGGCTTTTCCTTCCAAGGGCCGGATATGGGGCAGACCCTCTGGCACATATAGTTGATCCGTGATCTCATAACCCTGACAGCGGAACCGCCCGGCAGGAGAACCGTCCTCCCTCCGCAGTGCCACAAAGGCTTCCCGGTAATCCCCCTGATGAGGGCAGGAAAATTCCTGAAGCTCTGTCTCCAAAGAAAAAGCGGGGTCCTCTGGAAGCACGGCGGCGGCAAAAGTCCGTTTTACGGCCTTGTGACAGTTGGAGCCATGGTAAGCGGCCAGCCTGGGTCCCCAGTAACGGTGCAGCAGCCAAGTGTCTGCATACAGTTCCATAATATAGC
>CAMWSZ010000372.1 GCA_947177005.1 uncultured Clostridia bacterium
CTTATTCTACCATAGTTCCCTTCGCATTCCTAGCCTTTATTTCAGAAATAATAGCTAACGTAGGTTATAGGAACTTCTATTTTGTAGGAACTAATGCCTGGAACCGTTGAAATTGCAAGACAGAAGGGCAAAAAAAATTCCTATAAAAATATCAACCATATGTGAGTGCCAATAGATCAAAAAGCCTATAATCGTTTTATCTCAGAACGAAACGGGTTAAATACCTCTCCATTTCTTATAAAATAGCTCCATTTTTATAGGAACTTTTTCTGAATTTGAAATTGTTGTTCACAAACATTCTCCAGATCTGAGCAAATTTTTATAGGAATATTTTGCAGACAAACGCTTGTATTTTCAACGGTTTTCAAGAAATGTTCCTATAAGAATTTTGTTCCTATAACCGTAGGCCAGCAATGTCTGACGATATCCTTTTCGGATATCGTCAGACGCTGGTTGGGGACACCCCAAACCCCGGACTGTCCGCTTACGCGTCCAGTCGAACACGCCTGACGGCGTGGCTTTACCGCTCCCTTCAGTCGCTCATTCCTGCACATTTGCGCAGGAAATATAGGGGCATCTCACGCTTATTGCAAGAGTATCAGAGAGCCGATCACATCAAGAAAGAGCCTGCCGGAGTTGAAAGCAAACCTGCCCAATATCTACAAGTACAGTATGCTTTGTCTGTAAAATGTACTCGCTTATTTCCTTCGCAAACGGAGAGCCTGACAGGTTACAAATACAGAAGTCTGAACGATCTATCATATCCGTATTTATCTCCGTCTGGATGGTTTCTGTACTGCAAAGAATCCTGTCCGATTCCATATTTTTTTCAACACATACATGAACCCGGAGTGCTGTTCCCCGACGGCGATCTCAAAATGCGTTACACCACAACTGGACAGCAGAAAGCTGACAATATATTCAAAAGTAGTTAAGGATTCATATGTAACCGTGCCTGCTGAAAAAATACTGCAAACCGATTTCCGCTGTTCCCGGTTTTCAGCCAACAAATGAACATACCGGCTGCGCATACTTTCACGCAGCGTTCTGCATCCATGATTTAAGACTTGCGCCACTCTGTTTCTGCTGACGCCTATAGTCTCTGCAACTTCTTTGGGATTGCTGCCGTCGTTCAGACGCTCAAAGATAAAGCGTTCTCTGTCACTCATTTTTGGTGTTCTTTCCAGAATTGCCTGTGCCGTATCTACATTTGTGATATCAATAATTTGCAGTTTCTTTTTGCTTTGAGCATAATCAAGAATATGGTTTTCCTGTCCATAGAGGGTTCTATACAAGCAACAAATCAGATGGGTAGATTGCCGGATAAGCCACCGTATGACATTCTTATGATCGTTGCTGTTCAGGTCTTTCTGTTTTGGAAAGATAATTCTGTCAATCAAATAGCTGGGTATGCCGCCTGTCTGGTTCTTTCTGTAATCTTCTTCGGGGATAACAAGAGTGAGTGTCACCTTCTCTGGATGCTTTGCCCTCGCTTTCAGCACAGCCAAAAAGCATTTTAAGTAAAAATTGTTGCGGAGAAAAATCAGAAAATCTGTTTTCTCATTTTCTGTCACAATGTGCTCAATACCGCTTTGCAGCATGGAATCAATCTCTGCATCGTATATATCATTATGTCCTAAAAATGTACAGACTGCCATTGATATGTCCCTCCTTTTGCTAGTCTGCCCTCTCTGGCAGATGGTCATGTCCTTTTTCAGCAGCAGAAAATCTTTCCCGGCATCCGGAAAAATCGTAATCACATTGTCCAATGATATATAGCCCAAAGTTTCCTCTACATTGTGGGCCTTGTCGTGCTCTGTCTGCTCTCCCAGGTCTGCCGTGAGGTCAGAAAGTTCGGTTGACCACACAGTGTAGCAGACCCCCAGCACTTCCTCACATTGATCGGTTTCAAGCCAATAAATCCTGTTGTCCAAAACACAGTGACGAATAGTCCATCCTCTTGGCGTTTGAGCGAAACCGGGAATGTCCAGAAATAGTCTGGAAAAGAAATTGCCGTATAAAAAGCCGCAGCATGAAGCGGTTCATCTACCGCTCCAGCCGTCAGGGTGACGCAAAATCTTTGTTTACGTGATCTCTTCACTGTACCATCTCGACTTATAATCTATCTGAAAAAGTCCGTACTGAAATGTCCGGAATAATTGCTTCCACATTTTTTTGTTATTTTCCAGTTCCCGGCGATAGATGTCCCATGTGTAGTGGGGATTGGCGTCATTCAGCCGTCTGTAATATTCCGCTTCTGTGCGCATCAGCAGAAAAGTAATCAAACCTAAACCAAGTCTATCATTGAAAATCCGTGACATTGCAGGTCCAGCATGGTCAAAATGTTCTAGGGCCTCTGCCGGAGTGCTAAAGTCCAGCTTACCCACATCAAAATGATCGGCAGCGTGTATGGCCACTGCCTTTATCGTTTCTCTCATTTTGGGGTTAGAGCGAACATAAAATACAAAATCATCCCAAGGTAAGGCCGGATTGGTTTCCAGAATGACTTCGTATAGAGCTTCCTGCACTTTATATTCAATCAGTTCTGATAAGCTCCTTATTTCTTCTTTGGATTCCAGCAAAACAAATTTGTCCGATTTTGGAAGATACGCTAATTGTTGAAGTATCTCGATTTCTTCTGCTGTAGGGGAAATTATCCTGTAGTCTTTACCCATCTTCGCTCCTGCTTCCAGTTTATTTGTAAAGAGAACGCGATTTATTTCGTCCTGTTCTGAATCCGCAAATCTTTATGTAACAGCAAGAAATCACTGCCAGCATCCGGAAAAATCGTTATCATCTCATCCATGGAAATATGCGGTTCGACTTCCACACCGGCCTCCGCCAGCAGCGCGGAAAGCAAATTATTTTTCCCGGACTGCTCTTGGCTGTTCATCCATGCGGCGTATTCAGGGACAGCATCCCAAATCGCATTCATCAGGGCTGGCCTGTCAAGCACTGTCCCCTCCCACTCGGACCGCTTCCGAAGCAGCTCACGAAGCGGAATACAACTGATTTTTAGCGGGAAAAATATGTAGCCCAGGGTATCCTCTATATTGTGGGCCTTGTCGTACTCTGTCTGCTCCCCTAGGCTTGCTGTAAGGTCAGAAAGTTCGGTTGACCATACAGGATAGCAGACCGCCAGCACTTCCTCACATTGATCGGTTTCAAGCCAATAGATTCCGTTGTCTAAAATCCAGTGCCGAATGGTATAGCCTCTGGGCGTTTGGAGCGGAACCGGGAACGCGCCGAAATAATCCGGGAAAGATTGTGCCGCAAAAAAAGCGGTAGTACGAAGCGGTTCTTCTAATGGCAGATGATTCCTCGCACGGTAATAGGCAACTTCAAATTTGATGATCTTGTATTCCTCGCTGCCGTCATCCAATGAGAAAAGCCAAAGGTCGGGAAACTTTCGGCCATACGACTTTGCCTTTTGGGGGATTGCTGACTTTTCCATGACTGCATAATACTCTCTGGCCAGCCGTTCATCCTCATTCCGGGCAGACAGGAAGTAGATGCCGGGACATAGCTGTTCTTTTTCTACGGTTGAACCAAGTTCATTGATACATTCAGGCATTTCTATAAAATCATACATTATAGGCTCCTGTTACAATAAATTTGCCCCTTGAATCGTGGCAGCCAGCCACGGGCATGG
>CAMWSZ010000373.1 GCA_947177005.1 uncultured Clostridia bacterium
AGGTCCCCCCACTGCCCGCCGTTCCCGTTAGAACGGAAGATTTTTTAGCGTTCCTGCAAATTTTTTTGCTTGACAATTTGCGGCGGCGGGAGTAAGATACGCCCATATTTCAAAACAGCATAACGGCGATGATGGAGAGAAGTAGGCAGGAAAAACACCTACAGTGAATTCGGTGGCACCACGGATTCCGGCGATTCGTCCTAAAATTTGTAATTTTAGGGACGCCGGGAAAATTCGGAGGTGCTTTTTATGTGTGCGATTATGGGTTAATATCACAACCATTCGCGCCAGCCTGGGGATGTACCCCATTTGCAGGGCCATTCACGAACAGAGCAGCATCTGTGTCCTGCTGAACGGCGAGATCAGCGGCGGGCTGTTCGGCTACAAGTACACCGATTTCGCGCCAACGCCGGAGGCATTTCAGACGGAGAGCGAGAAGCGTATCCGGGAGCTGCATATGTACGACGCCGATGCCCCTATACATTATAACAATATCAAACCTGCTTTTGCAGAGATTGGAGTATGGATTATGAGCGATAAAAAAGTAACGGAAATTTTCGGCAGTATGGTTTTTAACGAAGATGTGATGCGGCAGCGTCTGTCCAGCCAGAGCTATAAGGCGTGGAAGAGGTGCGTTACTGACGGTACTGCACTGGAGCTTTCCACGGCCCACGAGATTGCCAATACCATGAAGGACTGGGCGATTGAGAAGGGCGCGACTCATTTCACCCACTGGTTCCAGCCCATGACCGGCGTCACCGCCGAGAAGCACGACAGCTTTATTACACCCGAGGATTCCAGTCATGTTCTGATGCACTTCTCCGGCAAAGAACTGGTCCGCGGCGAACCCGACGCCTCCTCCTTCCCCTCCGGCGGCCTGCGCGCCACCTTTGAGGCCAGAGGCTACACCGCCTGGGACCCCACTGCGTTTGCGTTTATTAAGGACGGCAGCCTCTGCATCCCAACGATTTTCTGTTCCTACAGCGGACAGGCGCTGGATAAAAAAACCCCACTGCTGCGTTCAATGGACGAGCTGAGCCGTCAGGCGCTGCGTGTGCTGCGGCTGTTCGGCAACACCGACGCGAAAAAGGTCATCAGCCAGGTGGGCCCGGAACAGGAATATTTCCTGATTGATAAAGACGTATTTAATCAGCGGGAGGATCTGATCCTCACCGGCCGCACGCTGTTCGGCGCGAAGCCCCCGAAGGGGCAGGAGCTGGAGGACCACTATTTCGGCACCATTAAGCCCCGGATTGCCGCCTACATGCGGGAGCTGGACGAGGAGCTGTGGAAGCTGGGCATTCTGGCGAAAACCAAGCATAACGAGGTGGCCCCCGCCCAGCATGAGCTGGCCCCCATTTACAGCGACGCCAACTCTGCCTGTGACCACAACCAGCTCACAATGGAGATCATGAAAAAGGTCGCCGGACGCCACAACATGGTCTGCCTGCTGCATGAAAAGCCGTTTGCGGGCGTAAACGGTTCCGGCAAGCACAACAACTGGTCCCTCAGCACCGATACCGGCGTGAATCTGTTCCGGCCCGGCTCCACCCCCAGCCAGAACGCACAGTTCCTGCTGTTTCTGGCGGCGTTCATCAAGGCGGTGGACGAGTATCAGGATATCCTCCGCTGCTCCGTGGCAAACCCCGGCAACGACCACCGTCTGGGCGCGCAGGAAGCCCCTCCGGCGGTTCTGTCCATTTTCCTGGGCGACGAGCTGAACGCTATTGTGGAATCTATTATTCAGGGAACCGAGTATGTGGAGCACAACAAGAACATTCTGTCCATTGGCGTAGACGCCCTGCCCCACATCCCGCAGGATACCACCGACCGCAACCGCACCTCACCACTGGCGTTCACCGGCAATAAATTTGAGTTCCGTTCTCTGGGCTCCAGCCAGTCCATTGCCGGCCCGAACATTGTGCTCAATACCATTATGGCCGAAGAACTCCAGCAGTTTGCCGGCATTCTGGAGGAGGCAGAGGATTTCAACGCCGTCCTGCATGACCTCATCCGCGACACCCTCCGCGATCATCAGCGCATTATCTTCAACGGCAACGGCTATGAGGAAGCCTGGGTAAAAGAAGCCGAAAAGCGCGGCCTGAGCAATCTGTCCTGCACCGCCGACGCCCTGCGGCCCGATGTGTACCTCCAGCCGAAGAACGTGGAGCTGTTCGAGAAGCACAAGGTGTACACGCCGGAGGAGCTGAAGGCCCGCAACGAGATTCATCTGGAAAACTACTGCGAGGTCATCGGCATCGAAGCCCGGACCATGATCGACATGGTGAAGCGGGAAATTTTCCCGGCGGTGTCCGAGTTCAGCGGCGTGGTAGCGTCGGGCGTGGCGGCGAAGAAGTCCGTGCTGCCCGATCTGGACTGCACCGCCGAGGAAGAGCTGCTCCGGAAGCTGAACCGTCTGATGTCGCAAATGGTCAAGCGTGCGGAGGACCTGCAAAACGCTCTGGCGAAAACCGGTTTCACCGGTGCCTGCGAGGCCGCCCACTACTACAAGTACACGATCTTTGCGGCAATGGAAGAGCTGCGCAAGGTTACGGATGAGCTGGAGACCATTACCTCTGCGGAGTACTGGCCGTATCCGTCCTACACAGACCTGCTGTTCTCCATTAAATAAGCAACCGGTACAGGTCCGGCTGGCGTGTGTCAGCCGGACCTGCTTTTCCCTGTTGACAAATACTGTGCTGTATGCTACTATTATGTCACACGATATAACGAGATACATAATAGCAAGGGAGGCAGGTACTGTGACAGGACAGGGACCGATGACAGAAGCCATGTATTACATCCTGCTCTCGCTGCTGCGGCCCGGCCACGGCTATGGGATGATGCAGCGCATTAAGGAGCTGTCGGGCGGACGGCTCGTTATGGGCCCTGGGACGCTGTACGGGGTCCTGAGCCGAATGGTAAAGGAAGGGATGATCGTCCTGACCGGCGAGGAGGGCAGGAGGAAAAATTATGCCATTACCGAGGCCGGTAAGGCCGCTTTGCTGGCGGAGTACAGACGGCTGCAATGTATGGTGGCGGACGGGAAAATCCTGGAGGAGGAAGAGTCATGAAATACCGGTATCAATTTCATCCTTATGATTACGTTCTGGGCGAAAACGAGAAATTTTACAGTGATATGGAACGAAAAGGCTGGCGTCTGGTAAAGCATGGGAGTTCTCTGAGCAAATTCGTCCCCATAGAGCCGGACCGCACCCGTTACCGCATTGAGATCGTACCGCCGGGGTACATGGAGGGCGGCTGCACGCTGCCGGAGGAACAGAAGGCGGTGTATGAGGACTGCGGCTGGGAGTACGTAACGGGCCGGGGCCTGCTACATATTTTCCGGGCCCCGGAGGACAGTGACGCCCCCGAATTTTACGCGGACCCCAGCGAACAGGCCGGGGCGGTTGAGGCCCTGCGGAAGCAGTGGATGTATAACTGGATTCCCATTGCGGCGCTGACACTCTGGAATCTGTTTTTTATCCGGTTTCCGGTGAGCAATGTCAGGGGAAGTCTGAGCTTTTGGTATCGGGGATTGATGGAACAGACATTGGCGGTCTTTCTGTATATCCTGGTTGTTTTGGGGTTATTATACATGTAGCTGCTGCGGACGTGGTATCTTAACAGCTCCTGCCGTCAACTGAAAC
>CAMWSZ010000374.1 GCA_947177005.1 uncultured Clostridia bacterium
GATTTGTATATTGCCGTTCAAAACGGTTCCAGCGCTTTCTATGTGATCTTTGACCTGCTGTTTCGCGGCGGCAAGGGCGGTTCCGAACAGCAGATCCTTTGCCTTATCCAGCTTTTCCTCCTGAGACAGCACCGCATCTTCTTCCCGCAGCTCCACATCCCGCAGGGCCTCCGGCAGCGTTTCGTCCCGGGAATCCGCGGCCAGACGCAAGGCATACAATTCCTGTTCCACCAGCTCGCCGGATTTTTCCAATGCGGCGTGCCAGTAGGCGTTGACCTCCTCGCCCAGATCGCTCTCCAGTAATCTTTCCAAAGCAGTTTCCCGGCGGTGGGTATCATTTAGCTCCGTAATATAGTTATCTATATAAGTGCGGTCCAGCGTGACTACATAGAGCCTAGCCTGTTCGGTGAGGTAGTCGGTCCCCTCCAGCATCAGGGCCTCATTCTGCGTGCTGACATAAAAGTCATTCGTAGCCTGATAGGTAGCCCGCAAGGTTGCGGATACTCGTTGGGCCGTAGCGGTCAGCAGGATATAGAGGACAAGCGACGCAGCAATGATAACCGCATTCATGCCCGTGATATGGATGCCTCTGATTGAGGGTTTCGGGGACTGTTCGGTATAATTTTCCATGTGAAGCCTCCCTGGCATAGATTTAGGGTTGTATTATACTATCTCAGGCGGCAAAAATCAACCCTGCCGGAAATTTTTGAGAAAGCGTCCATACCTGCCCCTTTGGGGCTGAATATCTGTAATGCTGTTCGGTTATGTCTTTCTTTTTCCGCCGGACTGTGATATAATGCAGCAAACTGCCGGATAGAGGGGCAGGACTACACAACGGGAGGCCGGTATGAGCAAGACATTCCACAGAGATTACGCCGAGAGCGTAGGGCATTTCTGCCAGAGTATCCCCCGCGAGCTGGGGATCTCCAGTCAGGAGATCGACACCTATTTTCGAGCCTGTGCGCTCTGTCTATGGGCCTGTTCCGGGGGCTCTGGGGGAGACGTGGCCGGGATCAACCAGCTTTATACGGACCGGCAGGTCCGCTTTTCCAGCCAGCAGTTTGCGAAAGCCGTAAGCTACTACCAGAAGAATCCGGACTACAACGTGGGCGTACCGGATTTTTTCCGGAAGCTGGTGGAGAACGATGCGAAGATGGGGTCGAGCTTCAGCCGGACCTTTGCGGAGGTGCAAAAGAATCTGCTCATGCTGTGTGCGTCCTATGACGGCTCCTTTAGCTTTGCGGAGAGCCGCCGGATCACGCTGCTGTATGCCCAGTTGATTTCCATATGCGACCGTGCAGGCATTCCGGCGATTGCGGTGACGCCCGGTCCGGACCACTATCTGGCGGGCGGGACAAGGAACGCAGAGAAAGAGCTGGAGGACATGATGGACAAAATGGACCGTCTCAACCGGATCATTTCCACCGGCAGCAGTTACCGGGGGCTTGGGCAGGTTAGCAGCGATTTTTTCGGACCGGCGGCCGCAGGTTCCGTGCCGTCGGGCGCGGAAGGGTGTGAAGCGCCGGAGCCCGCACAGCAGGAAACCGGCGGTTCCGGTGCGCCGCAGCGGGAAACCGAACCGCCGAAACCGACGTTAGAAGAGGCGCTGGCGGAGCTGAACGAGCTGATCGGACTGGAGGCGGTGAAAAAGGACGTGGACAGTCTGGTCAATCTGGTGAAGGTGCGGTCCCTGCGGAAGGAACGGGGGATGAAATGTCCGGAGATGTCGTTTCATCTGGTGTTCTCCGGGAACCCCGGCACCGGCAAAACGACAGTCGCCCGAATTGTCGGGAAAATATACAGTGCGCTGGGCATTCTCAGCAAAGGGCATCTGGTAGAGGTAGACCGGAGCGGACTGGTGGCCGGTTATGTGGGACAGACCGCGATAAAAACGCAGGAGGTCATTGCAAAGGCATTAGGCGGCATTTTGTTTATTGACGAGGCGTATTCGCTGACGCCGGAAAACGCGGACAAGGATTTTGGGCAGGAGGCGGTGGATACCATACTGAAAGCAATGGAGGACCACCGGGACGATTTTGTGGTGATTGCAGCGGGGTACGCCTCATTAATGCCGCGGTTTATTGACTCCAATCCGGGCTTAAAATCCCGCTTCAACAAATATCTGTATTTTGAAGACTACAACGGCGGGGAGCTGTACGAGATTTTCGAGGGGCGTGTGAAGCGCAACGACTACCGTCTGGACGAACCAGCCGCGGCGGCGGTAAGGGAGCATTTGCAGGAGCTTTACGAGGACCGGGACCAGAATTTTGGCAACGCGCGGGACGTCAGGAATCTGTTTGAGCGGATCGTCGCGCACCAGGCGGACCGTGTGGCAGGACTGGAGGAGCCGTCGGATGAGGATATTATCACAATTACCGTTGAGGATCTGAAAGATCTGGTAGATCTGTCTCTGAAATGAGAAAGCTTCTTATATTTACACTGCCGTTTGGGACCGGAATATTGCTCTGTCAGTATGTTCTGCACGGCAAATGGCGTATTTTATTGGCATTTGCCGCCGTTCTGATCTCTGCGCTGCCGTGGCGGCATAGACGGATCATACGTATTGGAGCGGCAGGTCTGGCGGCGGGGGTCATATGGTTTACCGTCTGCGCGGCGGTGTTTTTGACGCCAATGGAGACGTTGGCAGGCAGTGAGGAAGAGGTCTGCGTGGAGCTGCTGGACTACGCGGAGGAGACGGACAGCGGCGTCCGCTGCAAGGTAAAAGCGGTGACGCCTGTCCGCTGGGGGACGGCCATGTATTATGGCAGCGATGTGCTGCTGTATCTGGAGCCGGGTGACCGTGTGCGGGCAGCGGTAAAATACTACAGCGCTGCGTCGCTGGCCGGAGAAGAGAGCACATATTTTACCTCTCAGGGCATTTATTACCGGCTGTACGCCTCATGGGAACAGCCGGTGGCCAGCGGGAACGCGGACAGTTGGCGGTATCTGCCGCAGCGTCTGGCAAAGCAGCTGCGGGATACAGCCGCGGAAATCTATCCGCAAAATGTGAGTGGATTTCTGACTGCGCTGCTGACCGGCGAAAGGGACGGTCTGGACCTGCGGACCAGCAATGATCTGTCCGAAGCGGGCCTGATGCACATAACGGCCGTATCGGGCCTGCACTGCGGATTTCTGATTACTGTACTTGGCCTTTTGGTCCTTAACCGGCAAAAGCCGGCGCTGCTGCTGGGGTATCCGGTTTTGTTGCTGTATATGGTTATGGTGGGGTGTACGCCCTCGGTCGTGCGGTCGTGTATTATGGTAGGGTTTGTCCTGCTGGCTCCGCTGCTGAACCGGGAATCAGATCCGCTGACCAGTCTGTCGGGGGCATTGCTGGTTATTTTACTTGCAAATCCGTTTGCGGCGGCGTCTGTCAGCTTACAGATGTCGTTTGCGGCGGCAGCGGGACTTCTGCTGTTTTCCCCGAAAATTTACGCCGCGTTGCAGGAGTACCGGCCCCGTTTTGCATGGATTCCGCGGCGGGTCTGGGGATTTTTTCTGAGGACAATTTCCGGCAGCTTTGCCGTGATGATTCTGACCGCGCCGCTGAACGCGCTGTATTTTGGCTCTCTGTCACTGGTTTCCCCGCTGGCGAATCTTCTGGTTTTGTGGATGATGTCCTGTCTGTTTTC
>CAMWSZ010000375.1 GCA_947177005.1 uncultured Clostridia bacterium
AGTGTACAAATCTGAAAATCTTTGATACAATATGTGATGCTACGCATACGCGCCAGTCGGAAGCGGCTCTCCTCGCCGCCAAAACTGACGCAATGGTGGTGGTGGGCGACCCCAAAAGCGCCAATACGAAGCACCTGACAGAAATCTGCCGCTTACATTTCTCCCGCGTGTTCCAGATCGAAAACGCGGACGAGCTGCCCTGGAAGGGACTGTCAGCGTGTTCGGTCATTGGTTTGACGGCGGGGGCGTCTACCCCGGCGAGCATCATAAAGGAGGTCATAAAAACGATGAGCGATGAAAAAATCCAGGGCGAAGGAACGGAAAATTTTGCCGAAATGGTAGAGGATTACACCTATACTTTAAATACAGGAGACAAGGTAACCGGCACTGTAACGGCGATCACCCCGACGGAGGTCCAGGTGGAGCTGGGCTGCAAGCAATCCGGCTATATCCCGTTGGACCAGCTTACCGATGATCCGACGGTCAAGCCCGAGGACGTGGTGAAGGTGGGCGATCAGGTGGAGCTGTTCGTCATCCGGGTGAACGACGTGGAGGGGTATGCGACCCTTTCCAAAAAGCGCGTGGACGCTGTGAAGGTATGGGAAAACATTGAGGAGGCCTGCAACAGCAAAGAGGTCATGGAGGGTATCGTTACGGAGGAGAACAAGGGCGGCATTGTTGCATCCGTGAAGGGCGTGCGGGTGTTTATTCCCGCGTCCCAGTCCGGCCTGCCCCGCGACGCGGCTATGACAGAGCTGGTCAAACAGCGCGTCAAGCTGCGCATTACCGAGGTCAACCGTGCGCGGCGGCGCGTGGTCGGCTCCATTAAGGTCGTCCAGCAGGAAGCGCGGCAGGCGGCCGCGGCTGAGGTATGGGCCAATATCGAGGTCGGCAAGCGCTACTCCGGCACCGTCAAGAGCATGACCAGCTACGGCGTGTTCGTGGACATCGGCGGCGTGGACGGTATGGTACATATTACCGACCTGTCCTGGAGCCGCATCAAACACCCCAATGAAGTCGTGGCTATCGGCGATACCCTGGAGGTGTATGTCATCTCCTTCGATCCGGAGAAGAAGAAAATCTCTCTGGGCGTGAAGGACCGCAGCACCAATCCTTGGCAGGTGTTCATGGATACCTACAAGGCCGGTGACATTGCGTCTGTCCGTGTCGTGAAGCTCATGGACTTCGGCGCGTTTGCCGAGGTCGTGCCCGGCGTGGACGGCCTGATCCACATCTCCCAAATCGCGGATCACCGGATCGAAAAGCCCGGCGACGTCCTGAAGGAAGGCCAGACGGTTGACGCGAAGATCACCGCTGTTGATGAGGAGAAGAAAAAGATCTCCCTCTCCATTCGCGCCATTCTTACCGCACCCCCGGCGGAACCGGAAGAATAAAATATTCCGGACGGCGTATTTCGCTGTTTCACTTTCATAGAAAGAAGGAGAAGCCCTATGGGAATTGACTGGGAGGAGATCCTTGGCGACAATGCAGACCTGGCGGAAGCTTGGATGGACCGCGCCCTAGATGCCTTGGATGACTTGGATTCCAGCGTGCCGCCGGATGAGCCGGTTGACGGATGGTATCCGGAGGATGACGGATGTTCATGGGACGAGGATGAAGAGATTGAAGAGGATGAATCAGATCTGGAAGAGCTGACTTGGGAGAAAAAAAGAATGCTGCTGCTGAAATTCGGAGTACCAGAGAACGCTGTGGATGATGAACTGCGGCAGGAATCAGACTCTTGTGCAGTTCTTCCGGCGTATCGCCTGCTGAAACCGATGAATGACAGTTTGAACTTCTACCAAGACGTCTACAGCTCAATGCTGAAAAAAGAGATAGCCGACAGAACCTTGGACACCAAAGATCCAGAAGCCGCAGCGCTGCTCCATGCGGGAGCGACCCCGGAAACTGTCGAAAAATTTGCGTATAAGCTGCTGCTGGACTTCTATCGTGCGCTTCTGCACCAGTTGGATGACCATACAACAGGCTGGGAGTTCAGCTCCGTTTTCTTTGGGGAAGAGATAGAAAAATGCGGATACGGACGTTTGATGGAGATGGGGCCGGACGGTCAGCCCACCGGACGCTATCTGATGAACTTATCGGGAAAACTCCCGTTTTCCGCTTTATCAAAAGCCCCTAATGACGCCGCTCCCTTGCTTCCTTTCTAAAGCTATGTAAACAGGACCGCTCTTTCCATAAAGTGGAAGAGCGGTCCTTCTGTCATAACCGGGACAGGCCGCGCATAAGCTGGGACAAGCGATACAGAGGAGGGGTGCCTTTTATGACCATCCAACGTCGGCCCCGGCCGCAGCGCCGCCGTCAGATCACGGCGGTACTGGCCGCAGGTATTGTGCTCTATCTGACAGCCGCTACCGCAACCAGTTCCTCCGCCCGCGCCGCCCTTGAAACCCTTGGACAGCGCGGCGATCTGGCCCTGAACCTTCTGCGCAGCCAGCTGGGGGACTGGCAGACGGATTCCACATTGCCTGCGCCAGTTGTTATGGCTATCGGGCAGAGCCCGGTGCTGCTGGCGGGACAAGAAGCGGTTTTGGAGCTGCGGAGTACGGAAGAATCGGATACCACTGAAAGTACCGGCAGCCCAGAAAGCGTGAGCGAACCGCCGGAACCTGACGTTCCCATCCCGGAGGAGCCTGCCGAACCGGAGACACCACTGCTGTTCAAGGACAACGGCGTGACGGCCAAAACGCTGGTGCCTACCTCCTCGGAAGGGTATACGGTGGCGGGCGATGTGTACATCAACAACCGCACAGACTACGGTCTGGACCCCTCCATGTTTGACGGAACCTTTGCCGCCGGATTATCCCAGGAGGAAGGACCAAAGGTGCTGATCGTCCACACCCACGGCAGTGAGTCGTACACCATGCCGCCGGGAGAGGAGTACGTGCCAAGCGGCGACTGCCGTACAACAGACTGCGCCTATAATGTGGTGCGGGTGGGGGATGAGCTTGCCAAGACGCTGGTGGATGCGGGCATCTCTGTTATCCACGACGCCACGCTCCACGATTATCCGGAGTACAGCGGCGCGTATGACCGTTCGCTGGAGACGGTCAAGGCATATATGGCAGAATATCCAAGCATATCGTTTGTGCTGGACGTTCACAGGGACGCCATTGCGGCCAGCGACGGCAGTATGTATAAGGTGGTCAGCGCGGCGGACGGAATGAACGCGGCGCAGATGAGCTTCGTCATCGGTACGGACGGCGGCGGCCTGGAGCATCCGCACTGGCGGGAAAATTTGAAGCTGGCCGTGGTAATCCAGCAGCATCTGGCGGACCAATATCCAACGCTGATGCGGCCGGTTACAGTACGGAATTCCCGGTATAACCAGCATACAACCCCCGGAAGTCTGCTGGTGGAAATGGGCGCGGCAGGCAATTCGTTGGATGAGGCGTTACTGTCGGCCCGGCTGCTGGGGAAAGCAATCGTGGAGGTGCTGCTGGAGAAATAAATGTATCAGCGGCTTCACAAAAATGTTCCGCCACTTTCTGATACTTTAAGCCACGCTTGAAACTGCGTTCGTTTGGAAAGAGATTTCCGAGGCGGAGCTGTTCTAAAATGCTGGTCATAGCATAGCTCCTTTCTTTATTTAGATAGTAATCT
>CAMWSZ010000376.1 GCA_947177005.1 uncultured Clostridia bacterium
CCCAGCTATCGGTGAGATTTGCGCTGTAATGAAAAAGAGTGTGAGTTAACAAATTAGGGAGTGTCGTTTGAATGTTGCGGCGACGGCTGTAGCGGTGTTACAGGATTTGTGTGGTAAACTGGAGGGGCAATCAAAACAATGGGTGAGGAGTTGACGGATTGACAACGGAATATCTGTACCAGAAGGAGCTTGACCATGTGATCGCGGCACTCATGCCGCAAAATCAACTTATAGTCCGGGTGATGTTACATACGGGTATGAGGCTCTCAGATGCCCTAAATCTTCGATCTGAGGGCCTTGCAATGTCGGGGTGGTATGTAGAGTCTAAGACGGGGAAGAAACGCCGCTATGGGCTTCCCAGGCCCTTATACGAGGCAATTATGGAGCAGGCCGGACCTGAGTGGGCATTTCCAGGCCGAAAGGCAGGCACGCACAAGACCCGGCAGGCGGTGTGGAAGGATATCAAGAGAGCTGCTACGGCGTTCCGGCTGCCGCAGAATGTGGGGGCACACAGCATGAGAAAGGTCTACGCTGTGCGGCTGATGGAGCGATATGGGACGATAGAGCGGGTGCGGCGTGATCTCAATCACTCTTCAGCTTCGATCACGGCGATCTATGCTATGGCTGATATTCTGTTGGAGCGCAAAGAAAAGGAACGGAAGCGCCGTCAGAAGTCGAAGAAAAAGAGGTGAAATTATGGATTTTGATCTTGTTGCTGATTATATTTCCAACTGTCCGCCTACGTCCTGGCCTTATCGCCTACTGACCGAGGGGGAGGGTTTGGTCTACCGTGATACCCTCCAGGAGGTCATAACCATTGTTGTATCGCAGATGATTGAGGGGAAAACCGTTGTTGTTATTCCTCCGCTTCTCGATTCATGATATCGCCAATTGCTAGGTTAATCCGCCTTATTTCATGGAGAATATAGCGTATTTCGTCATATTTTGTAGATCGTTCTCCCTCGGTATTTTCGACTTCTCTTAGTGCCTTTCCCATGGCTTCGTAGCTCTCGTGCAGGCTTTTCTTGGCTTTGCTCATGTTTTCGTTTTTCATGCTGACCTCCCAGATTATTTTTCGATGATTAGTAAGTTCTTTCTCCCTCCGCTCTGCGCACCAGGCGTGCGGCCGGGGCCTGCGAGGAACGAGCGGCCCGGACGCCGCCGGAAAGAGGAGGACCAGCCACCCGGGAGCACCAGACGGGGCGAGCCACGCCAGCGCAGAGACCGCCAACGAGAACGAGGGGGAGCAGGGGGCGTGCGAGGGACGAGCCGCCCCCTGCTCCCCCGGACTAGCCCCCTGACGGAACAAAACACCCATTTTGTTTATGCCACCTCGTAAGCAAAATGGCTGTGTTGTATTGTCAGGGGGCGGGGCAAGGACCGACAAGCACCCAGGGAAGCGGACGGGAGCCACCGCCCCCGCCGGGGCCGCTCGGAGGCCGTCCCCCGCAAGGCCGAACGAAGGTACCCGGCGGGGGCGGTGTGCGACCGGGAGCGGGGCTAGAAGTAGGGGCTTTCCGGAACCACCTTATGCGGCGCTTCCGACACAGAAAACAGGCCTCCAGGAGGACCACGGCGCAGCCCCTTCTTAGTCTAGTTATTGTCTTGATACTAATAAGGCATAATGTCCGCACTCGTTTTCCTCGAAATTCGCCTGAAATTTATAGTCGTAATGTCCGCAAATAGGGTAGACAAAACCGTCCGGACGGGCTATAATGTCAGTTACCACACCAAACAGAATAGACACCGAAGGGACGGTATTGTACGAATGGATTATATCATCAATGCTCAAGATGCGCAAGTGTTAGTTTCTGCCGACGGGGAAGTAGTAGCGCTGGAGGATCGGCGCTATGACTGGAAGGAGCGAAGGGAGCGGAATATGAAGCTTTACGAGCTCTACGAGAAGGCCGGGTATCCGGACTATGCTGTCAGGGCGAAGGACTGCGCGACTTTCCTTGAGTTCGCCACGCCGGATGGCGGGGAGCGGAAGCTCCGGACGGCAAATTTTTGCAAGATGCGTCTTTGCCCTATGTGCATAGGCAGACGGGCTAGAAAGTCTGCTTGGAAGCTCTCCAAGGTCCTTGACCTGGTTGAGGCCGAACATGAAGTAAAATTCATTTTCTTGACGCTGACCATGCGGAACGTTGTAGACGGGAAATATCTGGGCGCTGCTCTTGGAGAATTAACCGATGCATGGGATAGGTTCTTGAAATTGCGGCCTATTGTTAGATCAGTTAGGGGGTATTTCCGGGCCATTGAGATAACCCGTGGTAACGGGATTACCAAGGAGGATAAAGGCTACCACCCTCACATACACGTCATTCTTGCAGTGGACCGGGATTATTTCAGCAAGGCTAGTCGGAAGTCTGGGAAATACCTCAACCAGAGTGACCTTGTTCTGTTCTGGCAAAAGGCTTTACGGGTGGATTACCTGCCCAGCGTAGACATCTCTACAACCAAAGCCAAGCGGAAGCGGGGCGGGGTGGAGAGCGCCAGCCTTGCGGCGGCAAAGGAGGGGGCGAAGTACCCCGTCAAGGATGATGATTACATAGACCCAAAGCTCCCAGAGGACCGGGCCATAGAAATTCTGCGGGACTACACCGAAGCCCTCCGGAAACGTCGGTTGATTGCTTTCGGCGGTTGGATGAAGGAAGCGGCAAAGAAGCTGGATGCGGAAGACCTGGAGGGCGGGGACCTCGTTCATGTGGATGAGGATGATGTGATCCGTGAGGATGTGAAGTTGCTGATAGAGCGGTTCTGTTGGCACTTCGGAGCGGGGGATTATATACTGTCCGGTCGGGAAATCAGTGTTCCTCTGTCAGATCGAAAAGGCTCTGGTACGAAGTATCTCAAGGAGCAGAAGGAGAAGTTGCGAGAGAGCGGGAAAGAGCTTCCCAATGGGAGGCAGTGGTCTGAGGAATGGGCGAAGGTTCAGAGCGAGAAGAACGCAAGAGGGGGCCAGGCAGGATGAGTTCACGATATCATGAAAGCGGCGCGGCAGGCCGGGGGCGGTTCGAGGGGTTGTTGTCTCTCTATGATGCGTCCGTGCTGTGGGGGCTTGACGAAAGCACGATCCGGAAGGCGATAGCAGCCGGCCGATTTACGATCGGCGAGGACGCCCAGAAGTTTGGGAAACAGTGGGTTGTAACCAAGGAAGCGATGTCCAGGGAGTTTGACGGTCGGCGTCTGATGCGGCGCATGGATGCGATGATCGCCAGGATCGATGACAAGATAAATTGGCCTGATTGATTTCCGGCAAAACCGGCAATTGCCACTTTTGATGGGCAATTGCCGGATATTTTTCTGCAAATATTTAGAAATTCGGACTTGACTAGTACACATGTTCTATGATGCAATAAGTCACGTTCGGTGACATCCTCCTCCGAATTTTCAGATAGGCGATCCCCGCACCATCCGTTATGCTCCCGGAAGGTGCGGGGATCGCTGCTATCATCGAGGAGATGCGAAGCATGGTTCAGGCGCGCAGGATGTAGGTGATCCCCGCGCCGATCCGGAGCGCCCGAACGGAGTGAGTAGCGACGGCTTGGCGCGGGGGCACCGGCTGGTCAGCAGGGACTACCGTTGCCGCAAACAGGACGGCAGGGGGCATCAGAGGGG
>CAMWSZ010000377.1 GCA_947177005.1 uncultured Clostridia bacterium
GACGGCATTCTGAATTGTCAGCGCACCGTATGTCGAGCCGGACTGCCGCCGATCCCATTTATCTTCTCGATAAAGGCCGGACTGCCGAAAAAGCCGGTCCATTCTGTCCGCGTCCTTATTTGTCCAGAAAGCCAGCTGATTGCACAGAGCTATGTCCTCCTCAGAATGGGATTTATAGCCGCTGATATCTCCGGCCCACAAAGAGGAGAAAGCAGCTCCATTTTTCGAGCGTCTTATCTTCTCGATCAGAGCGGCGTCATCCAGAGTGACCGGACGGCTGCCGCCGATCGGCGCGGCTGCGTTCTTCTTCGGCTTGGAGCGAACCATATATTTTTCCAGCACGACGCGCAGCTGCTCCCCGCGATCCTCCAGGTCTACGCCAGATGTTAGAGCGTTCCCGGTGACGGTGACATACTTCTGCGTGCATCCGGCTATGTAGATCTCCAAGCCGACTTTCTGGTTGTTGATGTAGTACCGGGCCTTGTCGTACTGGAATCCCCGCGGAACCGTGAACAATATCCGCAGGCCCTTCCCGCTGGGTGAATACTCAGTGTAGCCCTGCATAGTGTTCATTACATCGGCGGCGAGTTCCGACAGCTCTCCGCTGTCAGAAAGACAGTGATCTATGTCGATTGCTCCCAGCGTTCCGAATATGCCGACGCCGATCCCGTCATACCGTCCCAGTTCCGCAGCATCCAGGGCTTCAGACAGAGGGGCAAATGTTTGTGGGTTTGTACTTTGCGCCCGTCCGCCGGTTCTGGGGTTGTACGGGACTTTCGTTTTCTTGCCGTCCCGTTCTTCATACCGCCAGCAGCAGAACAGGCCGGTTTCCCGCAGCTTGGCGGGTAGTGCATTTGTGTCGATCAACTATTCACCCCTCCGTGATGTGTTCTTGATCTAAAATACCGCAAAGCATATTACAAGCCACCATCATTCTTGCAAAATCAAGAGCCGTCTGTCTTTGGTCTTCATTCAGTGCCAGCAAGAGTTGAGTAAATTTCGCTTCCCATTCAAGGTTGCTCATGTTTCTGTTTCCTTTCTGGTGAAGTCTTCGGCGGCGATATTTGTTCGGTTATGGTTGCGCCACCGTGGTTCTCTGACGGTTACATTTCCGCGATTTGCGTTGGAGTTCTTCGGCTAGTCGTTCCAGCTGCGCGATCTTTCCGGTCAGACCGTCACGCTCTACGGCCAGCTGCTTGATTGCAGCCATAATCAGCGGCAGGTCTGTGCAACTCTCCAGGTTGACCACAGCTCTGCGATTACGGACGTACACCAGCGGCAGGTCCTCATAGTCACGGCGGAAGTCATCCGCCATCTGTAAGAGCAGTTCGTCAAGCTCATTCACCGGGCCGCCCCCCTTTTTTTTCGCTGGATGCAACAGGCCCAAAAAGCGGGTTGTGACCATGCGGCATTAAGTCGCTGTCTGCCGCCAACTCAAGTGCCGAAATCTTTTGCTCATCATCCACCCGACAAAACGACCGGAAGGCTTCGCGTTGGAGTTCTTCCTCCATGCGCTCCAGCTTGTCGATCTTCTCGCCGATCTCGTCCAGTTCTCTGGTCAGCTGCTCCACCGCAGCGGATACCAAGCCTAGATCCGTGCAGGTCTCCAGGTTCACCACAACGCCGCGATCTTGGAGATAGACCAGGCACTGCACGCCGTCCTGGTCCCGTGCCGTTTGGGTAAACTGAAAAATAGCCTTGTCGAGTTCTGTCATGGCCGCGCTCCCTTCTCGGCCTCCTCAAGCGCTTTACCGACGTACACGGTCAGCCTCAAAGATAGAGCCAATGCCCGCTGCTGTATTTCCGTCAGTCGGTCCCACGCCTTCAGAAATTGAATGTCCAAGTCATCCATAGCTTTCCTCTCCGCCCGATTTACGGGCCGTCTACAGCCGCCGAACCTTCGGACGTGTCTTTACCCGTCTCAGCAGCTTGACCGTCTTGTTCTCGGTCAGTTGTCCGTGTATTTCGGAAAAGAACGTTGCTTTTCCCCCTCTCTGACATTGCCGTCCGCTGTTCCTCGCTGAGAATCCGTGTGGGCCTGATCTTTACCCACGCTTTAGGCACGGTATAATCCACGGCCTCATAGAATCGGCTGACCTTCTCTAAACGGCATTCCTCCGGACGTTCCGCTGCCAACTGCTCCAGCTTGCGGCGGAGAGTTTTATTGTGGGTATGAACATTAGCAGTCTTTTCAGCCTCGTTGTAGCTGATGATGGTTTCCCGCTCGTATCCTGTCAGTTCGCTCATGGGATTACTTCCTTTCACAGTTAGCCTTAAAAGTAGCACCCCCGCTGGGTGCAACAAGATTTTGTTCTGCCATTTCTGCTCCGATCACCATTGATTCGATCATTAAGGCGAAAATAGAGCGTTTACTTGCAGAGACTTTAATTAACGCATTTGCTACCTGCTCGGCTTGTTGTAGCTGTTCAAGACTGTATTCGCTGTTGATTATCATACGGGCAGCTCCTTTCATAATTATAACGCTTGTCGTTTTTTAATAATGACTATCGTTATTTTATAATTTTATTGTAACTATTATCGTTATTTTTGTCAAGTATTTTTGATATTTTCTTGACTTTTATAACGATGAACGTTATTATAATATAGCCATTAAGATGAAAGGAGGGTAGCTATATGACAATCAATGAACGTATTCGGTATTTACGAAAAGATCAATTAAAGTTAAGCCAGACAGATTTTGCGTCCTTAATTGGTATGAAGCAGACTAGTGTTTCGTCTTTTGAAAAAAACGGAGCAACTGTTACTGATCAGACCGTTAGAAGTATCTGCCTTGCTATTGATGGCTTGAATGAAGATTGGCTTCGTACTGGTAATGGCGATATGTTCATCGAAAGATCTGGGGCTGTTAATGCGTTAGATATTCTTGCTAAAGAACATCAGTTATCTACTAGCGAGAAAATTCTAATAGAAAAAATTCTGAATTTGAAACCTGGGTTACGGAAGGGAATTGTTGATTTTATTGTTGATGTTGCGGAGGCATTAGCCGCAGAAACATTAGGCAATCAGATTGATTCACCGGAGTCTATTGATATTGATACTGAGGTGGAAGCGTTTCGGTTGGAACTTGAGCATCAGAAAAAAGCGGCGGAAGATTTATCAGCTTCAGATGGCTTCAACGGCGCAAAGCTGGCTTAGATCGGCGGCATGATCTGCAAAGATTGTAAAAATTAAAGGCACCTCTTTGGGATTACGCCAGAGAGGTGCCTTTGTAACTTTGTGGTCTGTAGGTACTACGTTCGAGAATATAGTAACCACTATGTTGGCAAAAATATAGTATTTGCAATGGGTTTGTCGATTTTTGTAGGTTTAGCATCATAGGCTTTTCCATAAAAGGACATAGACTTTTCCACGAGGGGTGCCGATTTTTTTATGTGTTTGAAAAGTTCTTTTTTATGCTATTTTTCCGAACTTTTTTTGCTTCCTTGATAGATAACTTGATTACTACTTGATTACTCCCTTGATTACTCCCTTGATTACGACGTCTTGAAACCGTTGTGTTGCAATGGTTTCAAGACTTTATCACCATAGACTTTTCCATGAATCACCATAGACTTTTCCATGAATCACCATAGACTTTTCCATGAATCACCATAGA
>CAMWSZ010000378.1 GCA_947177005.1 uncultured Clostridia bacterium
ATCAACCACACCCCCAACCCTTGTGTGGCGGTTCTGTCGGCCGCGGCCCCCCCCCCACCCCACTGTTTTTTCTAAGCAAAGCTTATTGAGGAAAGAGGAGGGATACACATTGGCTGAATATCGTTTGGAGATGCGTGATGTAGTAAAGACCTTCCCCGGCGTCAAGGCGCTGGACCACGCACAGCTCAGACTCCGTCCGGGAACCGTACACGCACTAATGGGTGAAAACGGCGCGGGAAAATCCACGCTGATGAAGTGCATGTTCGGCATCTACCACATGGAGGAAGGGGAGGTCATCTACGAGGGGCAGAAGGTACAGATCAAAGGTCCTCTGGATGCCCTGCACCGCGGAATTGCAATGGTTCATCAGGAATTGCAGCCGATTCCGGAGCGCAGCATCGGGGAAAATATCTATGTGGGCCGCTATCCCACAAAGCGCATCGGTCCTTTTGTCACCGTGGACCATGAAAAGATGTACGCAGACGCGGCGAAGGTGTTGAAGGAGGTTCACCTGGACTATGACCCAAAAGCAAAGCTGGGAACGCTGAGCGTCTCGCAGATGCAGCTGGTAGAGATTGCGAAGGCGGTTTCCGCAGACTGCAAGGTGCTGATTCTGGACGAACCCACTTCCTCCCTGACCGCCGCAGAGGTGGAGGCCCTGTTCACCATTGTGGACGAGCTGCGGGAAAAAGGGGTGTCCATTGTCTACATCAGCCACAAAATGGACGAGATCCTCCGCATCAGCGACGAAGTGACGATCATGCGCGACGGTCAGTATATCGGCACGTGGGCCGCAAAGGAACTGACGATTGACATGATTATCACCAAAATGGTGGGCCGCGAGCTGTCGAACCTGTACCCGCACCGGGACAACGTGCCGGGCGAGGTGGTGTTCGAGGTGGAGGACTTCACGTCCATCAATCCCAAAAGCTTCCGGCACGCCAGCTTCCAGGTCCGCAAGGGCGAGATTCTGGGGGTGGCCGGACTGGTGGGCGCACAGCGGACAGAACTTATGGAGGGGCTTTTCGGCCTGCGCTGCCACACCGCAGGCAAAATTACGTACAGGGGCCGGGAGCTGAAAATCAATCAGCCGAAGGACGCCATTAACAGCGGCATCGCCATGCTGACCGAGGACCGCCGCGCCACCGGCATTCTTGGCGTCCTGTCCATAGCAGACAACGTGTCCATTGCGTCTCTCAATCAGTATCTGATTGGCGGCTTCATGCTGGACGACGCCAAGATTGAGCAGCTTGTACAGGACAATGTCGCCAAGCTCTCCATTAAAACGCCGTCCTCAAAAACCCTGATTCAGTCCCTGTCCGGCGGCAACCAGCAAAAGGTGTTAATCAGCCGCTGGCTGGCCAATGACCCGGATATCTTCATTCTGGACGAACCCACCCGCGGCATCGACGTGGGCGCGAAATACGAGATCTATTGCATCATAGCCGACCTTGCCAAGCAGGGAAAAAGCGTTATTATGATCTCCTCTGAAATGAGCGAGCTGATCGGCATGTCGGACCGCATCATGGTCATGTGCGACGGCCGTGTGACCGGTTTTATTGACGGTCAGGACGCAAATCAGGAGAATATTATGGCGCTGGCTACGCAGTTTGAATAAGGAGGAGAGAAAAAATGGCAAAGCATAACGAAACGAAATCTATGGACAGCAAGGCCGTGATGTCGTTCCTGTCCAACAACGCCATCATTCTGATGATTATTGTGCTGGCTCTGGTGGTCGGATTTGTGACGGACAACTTTTTTACGCCCAGCAATCTGAAAAACCTGATTGTCAACGTATCCCCCCGCTTCATCATTGCCTGCGGCGTTTCGGGCTGTTTGATTACGAAGGGCACGGACCTGTCCGCCGGACGGCAGGTGGGTCTGGCCGCCTGTCTGTCCGCTATGATGCTGCAAAGCGTTGATTATGCGGCCCGAGCCCTGCCTTGGATGCCCGATATCCCGTGGTTTGTGGCGCTGCTGATCGTGGTAGTGCTCATGGCGGTTTTTGGTGCGCTGAACGGCTGCGTGGTCGCGTTCCTGAAGGTGCCCCCCTTTATTGCCACACTGGGTATGCAGACCATTGTCTACGGTCTCTGCTCCGTCATCACCGGCAACGATCCTCTGGGCGGCTTCAAGTCCTCCTATTCCCGTGTCGCGCTGGGCTCCATTGGTTTTGAGGCAGGCGGCAAGAAGGTGGACCTCATCCCCTATCTGGCAATTTTCGCCGTGCTTGTCGGTATCTACATGTGGTTTCTGTACAACAAGACCCGCCACGGCAAGTACATGTACGCCATTGGCGGCAATGAGAGTGCGGCGCAGGTCGCCGGCGTCAACGTCTCTGCTACGCTGATTCGGATTTACGTACTGGCGTCTGTCATGTACGCCGTCGCGGGCTTCCTGGTAGGCGCGAAGGCGGGCGGCGCTTCCACCGCTACCGGTTACGGCTATGAGCTGGAGGCCATTGCGGCCTGTACGATCGGCGGCGTCTCCACCAACGGCGGTGTCGGCAAGGTGAGCGGCATCCTGCTGGGCGTGCTGGTGTTCGAGATCCTGAAGATCTGCCTTCAGTTCCTGCGCGTTGACCCGGCGTATACATTCATCGCACAGGGCCTTGTGATTATCGTGGCCGTCGCGCTGGATCTGCGGAAGTATCTGGCGAAGAAGTAATATGGAAGAGAAAAACAGGAATACGCCGTCCCAAGTTCCGGAAGAAAAACGGCGGCCCATTGAAAATTTCTATGATAATTTCAGGGATGTCCCCCTCAAATATCTGGATATTTTTATCGGCGTCTGTATGGCGGCAATTGTAGTTTTCATTCTCCTGGGCATGTTGAAGGGCCGGGGGATGATTTAAGCAAAAGAGCGGAGGCATGGGTTTTTACCATGCCTCCGTTAAATTTTACCTGCCCGCTATTATGTTTTATGAGGAAACAGTCGTTATATGGTATAGAGACATATCATAAATCATGGAGGTTCTCATGGACATCAATTTCCTTGAAAATTTAAGTCAGAGAGCCGCGTATGTCAAGACAGACAGAAGTACAGCGCAGGCCGAAAAAACAGCGAATCCCTATACCGCTGCCCGAAACCAGGACGAATTTACCGTCTCCCCGGCGGCTCGGGCGGCTATGGCGGAAAAAACGGCCCGTTCAGATTCCGCAGGTGCGGTTGCGGAGGGGCCGGACGCCAGCGGTGCCACCGCGTTTACCTCCTTTGCCGTGGAGTTCGATAAGGTCACGCAGAAATATACCGGTATCGCCAAGGCGTATTACGCCGCCGCGCACGAGGAAAACCTGACCTGCGGCAATCCCGCCGAACATATCTGGAACAAGTATAAAAATCCGGATTCCCCCGATTTCCGTGCCAGTATGACGGAGGATGGACGGTCCTGGGCCTATGACCACGAAATTTCCCTGCTCTACGGCGGGCACAATTTCCAGCTCTGCAACCCCTACGTTTTTGAGAACCCGCCCACACTGTCATCCGCATTTCTGGAGGCAAATCAGGCGTGCCGGGAACAGATGGACGAGTCGATTCAGGATATTTTCGCGAAAAACGGCATTGAAATTCCGGAAAATGCTTCTTTCCGGCTGACAGTCGATTCTGACTATAC
>CAMWSZ010000379.1 GCA_947177005.1 uncultured Clostridia bacterium
CAATAGCGGCGTACACCGGCTCCATTTTCCAGCCTTCTGCCGGGAAACGGCAATAAGCATTGTAAATACGAAAATAATCGGGAATTGCGATCGCTTTCAGGCAATCCTTTACACAGTAGCGGCAGGCAGTACAGGGAATCGCGGTATTCTTTGCGATGATTGCGCCAACGTTTTCCAGCAGGCTGTATTCCTCTGCGGACAGCGGCTTCAAATCCCGCATATTATCCTGTATCTGCTCCAATGACTGCGCGAAGCGGATTGCCCAGGACGCTGCGCTCTCATCGGGTGTGGCCTGCCGGAGAAGCCGGGCAGCTTCCTCCGGCAGATTGGCAAGTGTCCCACCTTTGACCGGCTCCATAACCACGATCTCCTTGCCATAGCGGGCCGCAATATCATAGCACTTGTGAGCCTCCATTGCCGGGTTGTCCCAATCCAGATAGTTGATTTGCAGTTGTACCACGTCCATATCCGGGTGATTTTTTCCAGCGTGGCAGCGTCCCCGTGGTAGGAGAAGCCGGTCTTTCTAATCTGCCCGTCTGCCTTCAGCCGGTTCAAAAAATGAAACTCGTCATACTGCTCCGCAATCGCGTAGTTGGCCTGATTGAGCCAATGGAGCAGATACACGTCAAAATAATCCACACCACAGCGCATAAGCTGTTCCTGAAAATAGCGGTCACATTCATCGCGGCTGTGAACCTTCCAGCTTGGCAGTTTATCGGCAATACGGAAACAATCCCGTAGATGGCATTCTACCACAGTCCTTTTCAATGCCGTCTCACTGATACCGTCCAGATAAGTATAGGCTGTGTCAAAGTAATCGCCGCCGCTGGCAAGAAATATATCTGCCATTGCTTCCAACAACGTCCAGTCAATACAGCCGCCTTCTGTTTGCGGCAGACGCAGAAATCCAAATCCGAGTTTATTCATTTTCCGGTACTCTCTTAATAATCTTTGCAGGGACACCGCCCACTACCATATTAGCAGGTACGTCCTTCGTTACGACTGCCCCCGCTGCTACAACAGCGCCATCGCCAATCGTCACACTAGGCGTTACCGTTGCGTTCGCACCAATCCAGACATTTTTCCCGATTACAATAGGTGCGGGACAGTTGTCGCCGCGTTCGGTCGGGTTAAGGCTATGATTGATCGTTGCCAGCACGACATGATGTCCAATCAGTGAGCCGTCTTCAATCGTGATACTGCCCTGGTCCTGGAAACAGCAGCAGTTGATGAATACGTTTTTGCCGACCGTAATGTTTTTCCCGCAGTCTGTATAGAACGGCGGAAAGAGGGTAAAGTCACTGCCAACCGGTTTGCCGGTAATCTGTGAAAACAGCGACCGGACTTCTTCCGGCTCATGGTAACTGTTGTTGAGCTGTACCGTCAGTTTCATAGCCTCCTGTGCCAGTTGGCACATGGCCTGATGTACTGGTAAACCGGCTGCTGCCTTTTCTCCGCGCCGCATCCGCTCTAATGCTTCCTGATATTCCATACTTGTTCCCTCCTGTCATCACCGGTTAAAGTTTGTCCAATAGGAAATCTCCGCTTCCGGCGGTTCTATGCCGTTCTGCTTCCCAAGCTCCAAACATTTCAGCACCCACGCCATATTCCGGCCCAGATTCCGCATGGTTTGCAGTCCTTCGGCATCGCGCTCAACCAATTTCGGGGCTGGCCCAAAGACCATATTCCAGTAGGTTGAGGATACAACAGGCATCTGCGCATCTGTCATGTACTTGTTCAGTACATCCAGAGAAGCCGTTGTCCCGGCTCGGCGGGCTGTCACCACAGCAGCACCCGGTTTGTGAGTAAACGCACTGCCGCCGGCATAAAACAGGCGGTCCAACAAAGACAGAATCTGTCCGCTTGGGTGGGCGTAATAAACCGGAGAGCAAAATACAAAGCCGTCCGCCCACGGAAATCAATTTTGTGAGAAAATATTCGAAACTTTCTGTACTAATGAAACATCCATTTTTTTAGGGCCTGCCACAGTGATGCTTTCAAGGTGAAACGGTCAAAATCTAAAACCTCATTGCAGAACAATTTAAATATTACGAATGTTTATACTGAAAATTGATTTCCGTGCCGTCCGCCGCCTTCGCCTTGACAATGATCTCATTTACCATATCATCGTGAAAGACACACCGGCCTTTCCCAACGCAGCCGTTACAGCCGGTGCAGTCCCGAACAGAGCCGCCGCCCATTTGGACCATCTCTGTTTCTATCCCTTCTGCATTCAGCGTCATTGACACTTCTTGAAGGGCGAGGTATGTGCAGCCGTTTTTATGCGTACTGCCATTCATCAACAATACTTTCATAGTAAGCAGAACCTTTCTCTGTATTTTGCAACTTGATAGATTTATCATATCATGCTTATTGTAAAATATCAAATACTTAGTTTTTATACCGATAAATACTTGACAGGCATATTTTGTTTCGGTATAATCCCTGTTATCCGAGGAGGACTGTTTTATGGAACTGCGTACCCTGCGCTATTTTCTGGCGGTTGCCAAAGAACAAAGCATCACCCATGCCGCAGAAAGTCTGCACCTGACGCAGCCCAATCTCTCCCGCCAGCTCAAAGAACTGGAGGATGAATTGGGTACTTCCCTTTTCCATCGCGGCCGCAGAGTGACTTTAACGGAGGAAGGTTTGATTTTGCGGAAACGCGCTCAGGAAATCATGGAGCTGTTGGACAAGGCAAAATCTGAAATTACAGCTTCCATAGAATCCGTCGGCGGCAATGTTTCTATCGGCTGTGCGGAAACCGATGCCATGCGTATCTTGATGCAGGCAATGAAAACGTTGCGTACAACGCACCCGGATATTCACTTCCATATCACCAGCGGTCATGAGGAAGTCGTGGCAGAACGGCTGGACCGGGGCTTGCTGGATTTTGGTGTATTCATGGAACCAACAGATATGCAGAAGTATGACTTTATCCAACTTCCGGCTGCGGATACATGGGGGATATTGATGCGTAAGGATGATCCGCTGGCAGAACATATTTCTATTACGCCGAAAGATTTGATGACGCTGCCCTTGATTTCATCCAATCAGGTGTTGTTCCAAAATCAATTTTCCGGTTGGCTGGGAGGAACAGATAAAAGGGTCAATATCATAGCTACCTATAATCTCCTGTTTAACGCCTCGCTGATGGTGGAGGAAGGAATCGGATATGCCCTGTGTCTGGACAGAATTATTCCTACCACGGCAGATCGCCCTTTGTGTTTTCGGCCGTTGGAGCCAAAAGTAGAGGCGGGAATCTGTATCGGGTGGAAAAAATATTCTAAATTTTCAAAAGCCTCAGAATTATTTCTGGATACGCTTCACCAGGTTGTACATGAGCTGCGGGAATCAGAAACAGCAGAACCCTTATAAAAAGACCAGACTGCTGGGGGGGAAAATGGGCATGGTGTAAAATTCTGTGTAAGCGAAATTCGACAAAGTCAAGAATGGCGCTACGAAAACAGAGCAGAATGGAGGGCAGAACCCCTTGTCCCCGTTGAGGTCCCGGTGGACGGGGCGGTATGCGCGGCGCTTGCGGCGTGAATACCGACTCGGCCGCCGGGACAGGATAAGTCAAGGGGTCAGTTTGCGGCCCGGTCAG
>CAMWSZ010000380.1 GCA_947177005.1 uncultured Clostridia bacterium
TCCTCCTATTGCACCTTATTGGCATCCCGGATGATGTAACCCATAATGCTCTCTTGGGTAGCGTCCTTTGCGGCCACTTCCGCCCGCAGATGGCCTTCGTTCATCACGTAGATGCGGTCACACATACCTAACAGCTCGGGCAGCTCGGAGGAGATCATCATCACCGATTTGCCCTGTCCGACCATTTCGTTGATTAAACAATAAATCTCATACTTCGCGCCTACATCAATGCCGCGGGTAGGCTCATCCACGATTAGGATTTCCGGCTCTGTGAACATCCACTTTCCCAGCAGCACCTTTTGCTGGTTGCCGCCGGAGAGGTTGCCTACATTCTGCTCAATGGTAGGCGTTTTTGTGCCCATGGCCTTCGTCATATCCTCCGCCACCTGTACTTCCTGATCCTGGTCAATGACAGCGCCGCGGCAGACCTTATCGATCCGGGCCAGCGTGGTATTAAAGCGGATGGATTCGTCCAGAATCAAACCATTAACCTTCCGGTCCTCGGTAACATAGGCCAGCTTGTGGCGGATAGCGTCCTGTGGGGAACGCAGGTCTACCTTCTGCCCCCCTATATACAGCTCGCCGGTAATGCCGGTGCCATAGCTGCGGCCAAAGATAGACATGGCCAGTTCCGTGCGTCCCGCGCCCTGCAAGCCGGAAAAGCCGACTACCTCACCTTTGCGGATGTTGAAGGAGATATTCTCGTCCACAATACGCTCGGGATACAGGGGGTGATGAACAGTCCAGTTTTTCACTTCCAAGTTGATCTCCGGCTGGATGTTGCGCTTGCGGACAGGATAGCGGTCCTCCATAGACCGGCCTACCATACCCTTGATGATACGGTCCTCGCTAAATTCGTCAACGCCCTTTACCAAAGTCTCGATGGTGGAGCCATCCCGAATAATCGTGACCTTGTCCGCACAGTAAATGATTTCATTCAGCTTGTGTGTGATGATAATGGAAGTCAGGCCGTCCTTCTTAAAGCCAATCAACAGGTCCAGCAGCATTTTGGCGTCCTCGTCGTTCAGAGACGAGGTCGGCTCATCCAGAATCAGCAATTTTACCTTCTTGGAAAAGGCTTTTGCAATTTCTACCAGCTGCTGCTTGCCGGTGCCGATATCCTTCACCAAAGTCTGCGCCGACTCGTTCAGGCCCACCTGCCGCATATGGCGTTCGGCCTCGCTGTAAGTTTTGTCCCAGTCTATGTAGCCCATGCCGGTTTTAATTTCGTTGCCAAGGAACATATTCTCCCCGATGGACAGAAGCGGAATCAGAGCCAGTTCCTGGTGAATGATGACGATGCCCAGGGCTTCGCTGTCCTTTTGCGTCTTGAACTGGCACAGTTTTCCCTCGTAGTAGATGTCGCCCTCGTAGCTCCCGGCGGGGTAGGTCCCTGAGAGTACATTCATCAGCGTGGATTTTCCCGCGCCGTTTTCACCAATCAGGGCATGGATTTCCCCGGCCTCCACCGTCAAGTTCACGTTGTCCAGGGCTTTGACACCAGGAAATTCTTTGGTGATGGACTTCATTTCCAAAATCGTGTTTGCCAAGCGGTGTTCCTCCTTTCAATACCTGTTCTTTTTGTGAGATGCGGCAGGCGGGGTGCAGGCCCCGCCTGCCAGATATCAATCGTACTTTTGCGTGGGGTGCGGGTTTAACCGTTGGCGGCTTGCAGATAGCCGTCGCTGCCCACGGTGTAGTAACCGGGTGTGACCAGCTTCTCTTCCAGATTGTCCGCGGTCACAACATCGGGCACCAGCAGGAAGGACGGGCAGGTGTGGCCGGGGGTTGTCTCATAGGACTGGGTATCATAGTCGCAGTCAAAGTCCCAACCGGCGGAAGCAATCAGGCTCTCATCAATGGAGCTGCCGTCCAGGATTGCCTTCGCCAAGTCCAACGTGGCGAGCACCTCGTTGTTGACGGCTTTGTAGACGGTCATGGACTGAATCCCGTCTTTGATGTTGCGCAGGTTGGCCACGTCGCCGTCCTGGCCGGTAATGATAACCGTATTGCTGCCGGTGTAATCGGAGGTGATGGCCTGCGCTACGCCCAGGGCGGTGGAGTCATTGGAACAGACCCAGGCGTCCAGCTGCGTGCCGTCGGCATAGTAGGAACCCAGCACGTTCTGGGCACGGTCCAAGGCTGCGTCAGTCTGCCACTGCTCCGTACCTACGACATTGAAATCGGTCTGGCCGGAAACAACGTTGAGCTTTCCGTTGTCGATATAGGGCTTGAGGACGTCCATCGCGCCGTTGAAGAAGAAGGGTGCGTTGTTGTCGGCAGGATCGCCGCCGGTGAACTCGATGTTGAAGGGGCCTGCGGCATTGTCCAGATCCAGCGTTTCTTTCACATAAGTACCCTGGAGCGTGCCGACTGTATAGTTGTCAAAGGATACATAGTAAGAGACATTGTCGTTCATAATCAAGCGGTCATAAGCGATAACAGGAATGCCGTCCGCGCCGGCGTCGTCCAGAACCGTGTTGAGGGCGTTGCCGTCGACGGCGGCGATGAGCAGAAGATCCACACCCTGAGCCAGCATGTTCTGAATGTCGTTGACCTGCTGGTCAACCTCGTTATTGGAGTAGGTTACAACGGTCTTGTAACCGGCGGCCTGGAACTGTTCGTCCAGATAAGCGCCGTCACGGTTCCAGCGCTCCAGGTCCTGGGTGGGCATGGCGATGCCGACCGTCTTCTGTCCACTGCCGCTGGACTGTCCGCCGTCACTGTCACCGCTGTTGGTTCCGGTATTGCCGCCGCCAGTGTTGCCGCCACTGGTGCCGCCGCCGCCGCAGGCGGCCATAGCCAGGGTGAGACACAGTGCAAGGGTCAGTGCGAGTACTTTTTTCATGTTCGTTTCCTCCTAATATTTTTTTCGCACAAGGGACAACCGGAAGCATCCGCTTCGGTAATTGTATTTTATAAAAATAATTTACTAAAGTCAATACCCATTTTAAATATTTCGCGATTTTTGTTTATTATACACGGATTTTTATGTGAATATTTGTGCAGAACAACATGCGCTCTATCAAGATTTATAAAGAAGCTTTCTTTATTGCGGCTATCACTAGCTGTCCGATGCATATTTTTCATTCGTTATCCTTGTTTTATGGCGTCTCTTTTGCTATAATTCTAGTCAGCATGTAAAGGATGGGAAAATAACTATGGACTTTATCAATACTGACTGGCGGCGCTCCGCCGCCGGGAGCATCTATGGAAGTATCTATCAGTATCTCTACCAATCGAAGGAGTTCTGCTCACGGCAGAAGCTGGCGCAGGATTTGGGCCTCAGTTTGCCTACGGTTTACCAGAATTTATCAAAGCTGATGGCAGCGGGCCTGGTTCGGGATTCCGGCGAACAGCGCTCCACAGGCGGGCGGAAAGCCAGCGGCCTGTCCATCGTGCCGGACGCTCGAATAGCGGTGGGCGTTTCGATTACGGAACACCATCTGCGCATAGTAGCTGCCGATCTGCGTTTGAATGAGCTGGCCTATCGGGAACTGGCTCTTGAGACCACCTTAACCTCTTTTTCCGGGCTGGGCAGTCTTATGGGTCGGGCTGTGGGGGAATTTTTAGAAGGTACCCATATTGAC
>CAMWSZ010000381.1 GCA_947177005.1 uncultured Clostridia bacterium
TATTCTACCATAGTTCCCTTCGCATTCCTAGCCTTTATTTCAGAAATAATAACCTTGAAGGGGATGGAGATTATCAGCACCGCCGCGATCACCAGCCACCAGTACCACGCTAAACCTAAGAACATGAGAAAACCCCCCTTATTTTTGATAAGGAGAGTTTAGATAGGCGGTGTGAAATTGGTGTGAGGTCTCTGTGAAATCCGTGTGAAATTATTGATCCGTTATTCCCACTGGGAAGGTGCAGACTCAAAGCGAATGTACCTGCCGACGAAGGGCGTAGCCCCTTGTACAGAGCGGCGGGATTCCCAACTCCCCAATAAACAGAAATTTGCAGTTTCACTAAAGTCTATCTTCACCTGGGGCATATTTCTTAATAAGTACCTTTTCGCATGGAAGTGTCTGGAATAATTCTTTCATAACTCTGCTCCCAAACTCTTGAATGGGGTCATATTCAGATAACTTTGGGGGATAGTCACTCATAAGAGTAACATACAAATTCCAGATAATCCCCTCATCCGAAAACTTTACGCGCCCATTCTTCTCCCGATTAGGATACAGTTCTAAAAAGAGATTGCTGACCCGATGCCTAAACCAATAGATATGGTCATATTCCGGCGGCTCCAAATCTGGCGTTGAACGACCGAGCGGGCCGGTATATTTTTTCATGTTCAGTCCTTTTGGAATACGGGAATCGTGTATCTCTTTGGCGACTTTGCCGTTTGCTTTTTTGAAGATTTTAATGATCTCCTCCTCTGATAAATCTCCTGTTTTCAATCCATATTCAAACATGCCAGGTTCAAACATACTCATAACCTCCATATTTCAAATTTTGGATTCTGCCATTCCAATTTTTGCTTTAGTTTGTTCTGATAAACAGAGAATCAGTGCCCCTCTATATTATTTGCAAATGGAGCCGATGTATTGATACAAATTATATAATACCCATCGTCTGTTTTATTCACATAGCAACTCCATTCATCAAAAACATAGTATTTAGACATACAATCCTCTATTTCGGTTTGCTGCATTTCTGTTGAAAATATAATAGAGGACAGACAATCAACATGGTTTCCGGTTCCTGATGTATTCCCCGTTTCCGAATAAACCCGAATAATCCCAATATCAGAAATTTCACTTTCTAAATTTGTCCGCAGTGTATTCGTTTGTTCTTTTGTTGTAATATGGTTTATGCACATACCAAAGATTTCATATAGCACCCAGACTACTACCAGCGCAATTGGTAAAGATAACGTCACAATACCAAATTTTTGTTCCCACTTCATAAGTTATCTCCACAAGCTTGAATTCATAGAATGGCCTTTCCAATTCCGGTTTACCTTACTATCCTTGCGGTCGTACTGAAAACAGCGGAGATTTATTACAATTTATTCCGCAACAGGAATTGAAAAATAGAACTGCACTCCGTCCTCCAGATTTTCTGCACCATAGGGTAGTTTTTGCATAGACAGGATTTGTGCTACGATGGACAGCCCCAACCCGGAACCGCTGTACCCAGCGTTATTGTCTCGGTAGAATTTTGTCCAAATCTTCGGCAGATCGCTTTCTGGAATGGGCCTGCCCTGATTGAAAATGGAGAAATGCAAAAGTTCTCTACTTACAGCCAGCTCTAGCCGCAGTACACCACCAAGGCGCACATTTTTCTTGGCGTTGACGATCAGGTTGCCCAAAACCTGCTCCATACGTTTCATGTCCGCCAGCACATAGACTTTCTGCTCTGGAAGTTCATATTGCAAGTCAAAATCCGTATCAGGTGCGTCTACAAGGAGCCGCCCAGCCACTGTTTCCACCAACTCCACAAAATCAAACCGGGTAATTGTAAGATGGGTCGCGCCTGATTCCAATGCAGACAAATCCAGCAGCGTCACGATCAGGTCATTCATCCGCTCAACCTCGGAAACAATGACCTGGACGTATTTTTGCTTTTTGGTTTCGTCCGTTTCGTCCTGCAACCCCTCGGCATAAGCCCGAATAATACCTAATGGAGTTTTCATTTCGTGAGACAGGCTATCCACAAGTTCCTTACGTTCTGCCAGTAAAAGCCGTTCCTTTTCCACATCCTGCGCAAGCTGTGCGTTTGCAGCTTCCAAATGGGCAAGGGCTTGTTGAAGATTTCCAGCCATTGTGTTCAGACTGATTGATAACTCCCCAAATTCATCCGCAGAAGATACCTCGCAGGGGATTGAGAAATCCAGATTTGCCATGTGTTTTGCCGAGGTGTTTAACTCTGAAATCGGCTTTGAGATAAAGCGTCCCATGAAAAAATCTATCCCCAAAACCAGCAGCAGAAGAAAAACCAGCCAAATCAGGAAAGAAGCATCCTCACTGACAGGCAAACGGGTAGACAGAATGTAGGAGAAAATCAACACAATCCCCGCCAGCTTGGAGAGCATAACAATCTTTTTCCGCACTGTGCGGAGAGAAAAAGTCTCTTTCATACTGCTACCTCAAATTTATAGCCAGAGCGAATCAGCGTAACGATATGCCTGCTCTCGTCTCCCAGCTTTTGCCGCAGGGTTTTAATGTGTGTATCCACAGTGCGGGTCGTTCCCTCGAAATCGTAGCCCCAAATACGGTTCAGAAGTTGCTCGCGGCTAAAAATCTGCCCTGGATTTGCCATCAGGAAAGAAAGTAACTCATACTCCCTGTGGGTCAGTGTGATCTCCTGACCGTCAAGATAAACCTTGCGGGAATTAGGCTGGAGCATGATTTTTCCGGTACTGATTGTTTCCGCAGATGCAGCGGAGGACCGGCGCAGAAGGGCATTTACCTTTGCCAGCAGTACCTTGGGGCTGAATGGCTTTGTCATATAGTCGTCCGCACCGTATTCATAACCTTTTAGCTTGTCATCCTCTGCGCTTTTGGCAGTTAGCATGATAATCGGCATATTGCTCATTTCCCGCGCCATCTTGCAGACAGAGAAGCCGTCCAGATGGGGCATCATCACATCCAGGATCATCAGGTCCATAGGACTGCTTTTGAGCATGACCAGAGCGTCTATGCCATCGTCAGCGGTAAAACAGGTATGTCCGCCTTTTTGCATATACTCCGCTATAATGTCCTGCATGGCCTTTTCATCTTCAACGATTAAAATGTTGGGCATAGTAGTTATCCCCCTTCCATTGTAGTCCCATTATACGGAACAACCCAACAAAAATCAAGAAACATGATATGAACTATAAAGTGAAGTAAAGAGATTTTTACATCATTCCCAGGGAAAGATATGAACTATACAATGTTTTTGGGTGATGTAAAATGGCGAATATCAAGGATTGCCCTGGATTTGAAACCTTTGGCGAGGATGTACGGGCAGGGCGTGAAGCCCAGGGGCTTGTCCGCAAGACGCTGGCGGAAATGGTAAATATATCATCACGGTATCTTGCCAACATCGAATTGGGAATCACTATCCCCAGCATCCCGGTTACGCTGCAACTCATTCAAATTTGCCGTCTGCCTGCGGAACGCTACTTCAATCCCAGCTTGATTCGCGGGGATAGTGAGCAGCGGCAGCGCACTAATCACAAGTTGCAGCTATGCCCGGAAAAATACTTACCCATCGTCGAAGCCACCA
>CAMWSZ010000382.1 GCA_947177005.1 uncultured Clostridia bacterium
CATTTCCCCGTCTACCAAATCAATAACCAAGTGTTCCGGCTGGGCGTCCAGCATCGCGAATAAATACGTACTGGCGCACAGCAGGCCGAAAAAGAGCAGGACGCAGACAATCGCGCTGGTGGCCTTGTGGCTGCAATTCATCGCAATCAGGGTATAGAGGGCGCAGAACGCGGCGGATGTGACCAGCGTACCCAGAAAAACCGTCAGCAGAACAGACGCGCTCATAGTCGGGAAGCCGAAGACCAGAATACCGCCCAGCAGCGCAGTTATCAAATAAGCGGCGGTAAACAGCAGGCAGGCAATGAAGACCACCGCAAGATTGGCAAAATAAACGGCTGCACGGCTGTGTCCCGCGACAAACTTGTTTCGTATCGTACCGTCATGATATTCGGTCCCCAAAAACATGGAGATGAAGACCGCCATGACGAGTCCCGTTACCAGGATATAGGAAAACAGGAGTTCATCGGTTGTGATCTCATAACCGGTTTTTTTATCCTGACAGGATGTCCAGACCCGGAACAGCGCAAAAGCAATTTCCAGCAGCAGGGTTCCCCAAAAGAGGACTGTTTTTTTCATGCGGGCCAGGTTGGCCGCCAGCAGCTTACGCATGTCCGCCACCCCCTACCAGATTCACAAAATAGCTCTCCAGACTCTCGTCCCGCTCCTGCATGGACAGCACTTCACAATTTTCCTTTGCCAGCGCAAGCGTGAGCTGCGACACATTCATCTGCGCAAAAATATCCGCCTCCTGTTCGGAACAGATCTTATAATCCACACCCATACCGTCCAGAATACGGGCCAGCGCGCCGGTGTCGGACACCTCGACGTGTACGCACTTCCGGCAGGCCGCCTCCAGCTCCTGCGCGCTCATCTCCCGAACCATGCGCCCACTGTCAATAAAACCGTAGTGGGTCGCCAGCTTGGCCAGCTCGTCGAGGATATGGCTGGAGATGACAACCGTAATCTGACGTTCCCGGTTCAGGCGGAGAATCAGCTCCCGGATTTCGATGATCCCCTGCGGGTCCAGACCGTTGACCGGTTCGTCCAGCACCAATAAATCCGGGTCCCCGGCCAGCGCCACGGCAATCCCCAGCCGCTGCTTCATGCCCAATGAAAAATGCCGCGCTTTCTTTTTCCCCGTGTCCTCCAGACCCACCAGCCGCAGCAGTTCCGGGATGCCGTCAAAGGACGGCTGGCCCAAAATGAGATACTGCTCCTTCAGATTATCCACGGCGGACAGGTCCAGATAAATGGACGGCGTCTCCACTACCGCACCCATACGCCGCCGGGCTTTCGAAACACTCTTATCCGTGTTGGCAGCTCCATACAGCGTATACGTACCGGCAGTAGGGTCCTGCAAGCCGCAGATGAGACGAATAAGCGTGGTTTTGCCCGCGCCGTTCCTGCCCACAAGGCCGTAGACCGCCCCCTTCGGAACCCGCATCGACAGGCCGTCCAGAGCCTTGAAATGGCCATAGTGTTTGGATAGATTTTCTGTTGTCAGAACATAGTCCATTTTTTGTTACCTCCGTTTTGATGGGGGTATGATAACAGAGAACCGTAAAGAAAGCGGTAAAGGAAACCGTAAAGAAACGGTATAGATTTTTACGCCCCGCCGGTCAGCCGGAACCCAATCCCCCAGACCGCTTCGATACAGTCCCGGCCTCCGGCGTCCCGCAGCTTCCGGCGGAGATTGCTGACGTGCATTTTCAGCGACGTCTCCGTACAGTCCGGGGTATCACTGCTGATGCGGTCCAGCAGCGCCGATTTGGTGATGACCTGTCCCGGACTGCACAGGAGCAGCTTCAAAATTGCAAACTCCGTGCGGGTCAGACGCGCCTCCCGGCCTCCGGCGGATACCTCCCGCGAGGCGGTGTCCAGACGGATGCCGCCGTAAGCCAGCACCGTACTTTGCGGCTGTGCGGAACGGCGCAGGCAGACCGTAATGCGGGCCAGCAGTTCCCGGATGTCAAAGGGCTTTGTGATATAATCCGCCGCGCCGCCCAGCAGCAGCCCCACTTTGTTTTCCACGTCCGCCTTCGCGCTGACCACAATCACCGGAATGTCCTTCAGCTCCGGCAGAAGCTGTTCGCCGGACAGTCCGGGCAGCATCAGGTCCAGCAGGATCAGGTCGGGACGGCAGGATGTCAGGGCAAGCCGTCCCTCCGTGCCGGAGTAGGCCCGGGAGACGCGGTAGCCCTCCCGGACAAGCACCTCCTCCACCATGTCCCCAATGGGAACGTCGTCATCAATCACCAGAATATGCTTCATATTTGCCCGCCCCCTTTCCTGTGACAATATTATACCGTCCGCCGGATGCGGATACAAGGTTGATTTTGCGCCGTAAGTGTAGTATAATACGATTTAAGGAAAGCTTAAAAAGTTGGAGGTCACGGATGGAGGTCACAAACAACAAAGAGGGCAACCCGCTGGCGGTATATCTGGCGCGGTATCAGACCGGGAACCCGGCGGAAATGGCGTCCCGCTGCGCCCTGCCCTGGGACGGTCACGCCTTTACCATGCATCTGCTGGGACAGCAGTATCTTGTCACCCACCCCGATTTCACGCTGGATGTCCCCGCCTCCGGTCAGGAACGCATTTTATTTCTGCGCTACCTGCTGGACGGCCGCGCCGCCGCACCTACAGGAAAATTTCTGGCGTATCAGGAATTTCCGTGGGGCGAGGTGTATTTGCAGCAGTTCACCGGACGGTGCATCAGGCGCTATGCGTTCAGCTACGGCGCAAAGCCGGACCTGCTGAACCGGATCATGGAGCAAATGCCCGCAAAAAAAATATCCCGCAGCGACTGCGGCTGGCAGGTGGAATTGATGCCCGGCCTGGAAATCCAGTTCCTGCTCTGGCTGGGAGACGACGAGTTCCCGCCCAACGCGCAGATTCTGTTTTCGGACAATTTCCAGTCTGCGTTTACGGCGGAGGACCTGGCGAATATCGGGGATATCGTCATGAACCGGATGAAGCAGACCGGGACAAGCCGCTGATTCTTTTTTGTTGAAAGTTAAAGGTATCAGCCACTCAAACCCCTTGCGGCCCAACGCTTTCAGAAGTTTGGGTGGTGATTGGTACACAAAAAGTACACAAGTACTTTGTTTCAGCACAGAACGACAAATCGGAAGTTATGGACGTAATGATTATGAGAGCACCGTTTCAAATACTTGCAATACCTTATAAAGTTGTTGATAGCTCCATTCTTTATTGTGTGTTTCACCGTTCAGACTTTGACCAATGGCAATTTATTGCGGGAGGCGGAGAAGATGATGAATCACCGATGCAGGCGGCAAGAAGGGAAATATCCGAAGAAAGTGGAATTATTGTCAACAAACTTATAGAGTTAAAGTCAATGTGCTATATTCCTACAAATATCTTTCCCAAATGTTACTTAGATAACTGGCCAAAGAATATGTATGTTGTGCCTGAACACGCATTTGCCTTTCAATGTAAGGATACAATAGAACTTTCCCATGAGCATACAGAATACGTTTGGTTAAGTTACGAAGATGTTATGAAAAAATTGAAATGGGATTCAAATAAGACTGCTCTTTATGAATTGAACTGTCGTTTACTTGCGG
>CAMWSZ010000383.1 GCA_947177005.1 uncultured Clostridia bacterium
TGCAGGGCCTGACCTCCGCTATCGTCAACCCCAACGACCTGCGCCTGATGGAAACTATCAAGAGCTGCGATATCATCAAGAACCACACCCTGTACGCCGATTCCTATTTGGAAATCTAAGACAGGCTGTTTATGCAAAAAGGGGCAGGGGCTTCGGCTCCCGCCCCTTTTTGGAGACAGCGAAATTTGTCAAATACTGAAACAGTACGTCTCCGCTGGCTGTGGATTAGAGACTCGTTCCCTGACCCGCTGCTTTTTTTGTTGCCTTTTTTATCTTTGTTTGGTATACTTATACTACTCTTTGATGAAATGCTTTCATCCGTAACCGGGCGGAGACCTCAGATTTGCAGTGGTCTTGAGAGCAAAAGTATGATATGCAGAAAAGTGAGGTGCTGCGCTATGCTGACATATGCGATCCCCTGTCTGTTCGGACTGGAGGGACTGGTGGGCGATGAGGTGCGCCGGTTGGGCCTGAAGGATGTCCATGTGGAGAATGGACGGGTGGTCTGTCAGGGAACTTCTGCCGGTTTGCCCCGTCTAAATATTAACCTGCGCTGCGGCGAACGGGTGCTGCTCCAGTTGGGAAGTTTCCCCGCAAGAAGCTTTGAGGCGCTGTTTCAGGAGACCGCCGCGCTGCCCTGGGAGGAATTCGTCCCGCTGGGCGGACAGTTCCCGGTCAAAGGCTATGCCCTGGATTCCCAACTGCACTCTGTACCGGACTGCCAGCGGATCATTAAAAAGGCCGCCGCCAAGCGTCTGGGCCAGAAATACGGTATGGAACGTGTGCCGGAGGACGGCGCTAAATATCAGATCCAGTTCGCAATTCTGCGGGACCAGTGTACCGTATATCTGGACACCTCCGGCGCGGGCCTGCATAAACGGGGCTACCGTGCGGTAGGCGTGGAGGCCCCGCTGCGGGAAACACTGGCCGCAGGTATGGTACAGCTGAGCCGGTTCCGGGGAAAGGACCCGTTCCGGGACCCGTTCTGCGGTTCCGGTACGATTGTGATTGAGGCGGCGCTCATCGCCAAAAACCAGGCCCCCGGATTGAACCGCTCCTTCGACGCCCAAAAGTGGAAATGGCTGGACAGCCGTCTCTGGACGGATGCCGCCGCTGAAGCAATGGACCGTGAATTCCACGGCAGTTACGATATCTGGGGCGGCGACATCGACCCGAAAGCGGTGCGGATTGCCAAAGAAAACGCCGTAAAAGCAGGCGTGAAAGACCTTGTCCGTTTTGACACGGCGGACGCCGCCAAGCTGCACTGTCAGGGGGAGTACGGGCAGATCGTGACCAACCCGCCCTATGGGGAGCGTCTGCTGGAGGTGCGGGAGGCCGAGGAGCTGTACCGGATGTTCGGGAAGGTATACCGGTCGGTGCCGCCGAAATGGCGGGTACTGGTCATCACCAGCCACCCGGAATTTGAGAAGTTTTTCGACCGCAAGGCGGATAAGAAACGAAAGCTATACAACGGTATGATAAAGTGTGATCTATACCAGTTCAGCCGGTAAAGACCGGAAGGAGGCGGCATGACACAGGAAAAATTGCTGGACCTGCTGGAACAGGTCCGTGACAGTACGGTTTCCCCGGAGGAGGCCGCAAAACAGTTGGCAGCGTTCGAGAACCTGGGCTACGCCCGCGTAGACCACCACCGCGCCGAACGGCAGGGCACTGCGGAGGTTATTTTCGGTGAGGGAAAGACCGTGGACCAGATCGAAAACATCGTAAAATGTATGATGAACCGGGGGGCCGGGAATATCTTGATTACCCGGCTGTCCAAAGAAAAGGAGACGCAGCTGCGGGGTAAATTCCCCTACCGCTACAGTGACGCCGCCTGCCTGATGACGGCTAACCCTATGGAGCAAACGCTGGTGGGTTCTGTGGCGGTGGTGTCCGCCGGGACCAGTGATCTGGCCGTGTGCGAGGAGGCCGCGCAGACTGCGGAGACGCTTGGCAGCAGAGTGGAACGAATCTATGACGCGGGCGTTGCGGGACTGCACCGCCTGCTGGCAGAGCTGGATACCCTCACAAAAGCCCGGTGCATCATCGCCGTCGCCGGAATGGAGGGCGCTTTGCCCAGCGTGGTGGGCGGCCTGGTGAGCTGTCCGGTGATCGCCGTGCCCACCAGCGTTGGCTACGGGGCGAATCTTGGCGGCCTGGCCGCGCTGCTGGCAATGCTCAATTCCTGCGCCAGCGGCGTGAGCGTGGTGAATATTGACAACGGGTTCGGCGCGGGCTTTCTGGCAAACCGCATCAACCGGATGAAAGGAGTTGACGAAACTTGAAAACATTGTACCTGGAGTGCCTGATGGGCGCGGCGGGCGATATGCTGATGGGTGCGCTGCTGGAGCTGTATGAAGATAAAAAGGGCTTTTTGGACGCGATGAACGGACTGTTCCCTGAAGTGACGGTAGAGGCGGAGGCCGTGAAGCGGCAGGGCATTTCCGGAACCCATATGCGGGTCATTATTGGCGGCCGGGAAGAGGGGAACCATGAACAGGGCCACGAACATTCCCACCGGTCTTTACCGGAAATCACCGCCTTGATCGACGCTTTCCCCCTGCCGGAAGAAGTCCGCACCAACGCCAAAAACGTTTACACACAGATCGCTGAGGCGGAGGCCCACGCCCATGGGTGTCCGGCGGGAGAGGTGCATTTCCATGAGGTCGGCACGCTGGACGCCATTGCCGATGTGACCGGCGTGTGCTATTTAATGTATCTCCTGGCGCCGGATATGGTCTGCGCGTCGCCAGTCACGGTGGGCAGCGGCACGGTTTCCACCGCCCACGGGCTTCTGCCGGTCCCGGCACCCGCCACTGCACATCTGCTGAACGGTATCCCTGTTTCCACAGGCGAGATTGCCGCCGAGCTCTGTACCCCAACGGGCGCGGCGCTGCTGAAAGCCTTTGCCCGGCATTTCGGCGCGATGCCGCCGGGGACCGTATTGGGCTGCGGGTACGGCTGCGGAACGAAAGATTTTCCGCAGGCAAACTGTCTGCGGGCGTTTCTGCTGGAAACGGCAGACCATGCCGGAGGCCCGAACGATACTGTGACGGAGCTGAAAGCCAATATCGACGATATGTCCGGCGAGGCGCTGGGCTTCGCAATGGAGCGGCTGCTGGACGCGGGCGCGCTGGACGTGTCTTATGTGCCCCTACAGATGAAGAAAAACCGGCCCGGCGTTTTGCTGCTGTGCCTGTGCCGTACTGCGGACGCGGACCGTCTGGCAAAGGAAATCTTGGTGTATACGGGGACCTTCGGCGTCCGCCGGACGGACTGCGCCCGGTATGCGCTGGATGTCCGGAAGGAAACCGTGGAAACGGAATTCGGACCGGTGGACTGTAAAACCGGAACCGGATACGGCGTGGTGAAGCGGAAAGCGGAGTATGAGGACGCGGCACGGGCGGCACGAAACTGCGGCGAGACGCTGGAAACCGTGCAAAAAGGAGTTTTATAATGCTGCTGGAGATCCCGGCAAATGAGATTTTGCCGGAGCTGTAAAACCCGATGCTGCAAAACCATAGCCGCTATTGGGAAAAATGTGCTATAATGCTTTTGTATTGCTGCTGTTAAACAAACCCAACAA
>CAMWSZ010000384.1 GCA_947177005.1 uncultured Clostridia bacterium
GTTCCGGCGGTTTTCCCCCGGCGTTTGCGCTCTGTAAGCATACGGTCGAAGGCCCTGATATACATTCCCCTGTATTTTGGGTATCGCACAAATTGGGATTTTCTTGCTCTGTCGGCCATTGGACAGCCGATGCAGCCGACGCGGGAAAAATCGCAGCCATATAGGGGATTTATGGGGATATTTTCACTTCTGACATATTCCCAGATATCGCTATCCGTCCAGTCAATAATGGGGTTACACGCCCGCTTTGACTGTAATCGGCAGTTCTCAAAAAGTCGGCGGCGGTCATCGTTGTCGTTGTTTAGGATGATTTTCTTTGATGGGTCGCTTGGCATTGTTTCATAAATTCCCCGGTTGTTCTTCCGCTTGACTGATTCAGCCCAGCGAACGCCTGTAACGATGAAGCGCCCAGCGCCCCCGCGTTCCTTGAGTACAGAGCAGCAGTATCGGACAAGGCGTGTCGGGGGCATGAGCTTTTGCGGTATGAGGTTCCACATGGAAGTCCTAGCCCCTTTGTAAACCGGAAAATTGATGGTACACTTTATCCCCATTTCCTCCAACCGTCGAAATTCCTGCCTGACGAAATAGACTGTCTCTGGTGCATCTGCGGTCGTGTGGCTGTGCATGGCCTCGAACGGTATTCCGGCACGTATGGCAAGATGCGTTATGACGCTACTGTCTTTCCCGCCCGATATTGTGACGATCAACGGTTGCTTGTAGACCTGTATGGACATTTTAGAGGCCACCTTGAGCCGTTCTATCGCTATTTGTTCCTTATCCATCGTCCAACGCCCCCTCGCTGTACTTGTAGTCGATGAAATAACCCTCTCTTGTGATGTCAAACTGTCCAATTTCCCAGTATGCGCCGCACTCGCACCCGGCAACCACAGCATCATCCGGACCATTGTCAGAAACTGTGTATTTTTTCGATAGCCGCCCGGATTTTGTCAGCTTGTAGTCATGCGTGTATTGACAAAGTTCGCTCACGATGATCTCGCCACCGCAAAGAGGGCATTTTTTCCGCCGCTTCCCGCGTGTTGCAAACCTTTTCAAGTTTTCCCGCCCCTCTTTCCATCGCTACGCCAGTCCTGCCACGCCATGGTCATAATGGTAGAGGTCTCCCGCAGACGGCTAATAATTGCGATGATTTTGCTACCGTCCATGCCTTTCGGCGTGAGGACCTTAACAAGGCTTTTGGTGTTGTAGTTGGTGGTGATGATCGTCGGCTTCATATCCTCATACCGGTCGTTGAGGATAGAATAGAGCGTACTCATGCCCCAATCTGTGCATTGTTCCTTGCCAAGATCGTCAATGATAAGCAGGTCAACTTTTTGATAGACCTCTAAGACCTCATACTCCCGAACCCCGTCGGTATCGAATGACTTCTTGATATCCTTCAAAAGATCGCCGGACGTTTTACAGATAACGGGGATTCCCTCGCCTATGAGTTGGAGCGCGATTGCCGCCGCGAGATGGGTCTTGCCTGTGCCGTTGGTTCCCTCTATGTAGAGGCCGTCCCCGCGCTTGCAGTGGACATGGAAGGTGTCGGCGTAGTCCTTGGCGATTTGATAGTTTCTTTCCTGTTCCGGGGTGTTGCGGAGAAAGTTCTGGAATGTGCGCTGCTGAAACCGCTTCTTGATTCCGCTCTCTCCAAGCAGGCGATTGACCTTTTCCTGCATAGCTTTTCGCCGGGCTTTTTCCTTTGCCGCTACCCTTTTTGCCGCCTCCTCGCGGTCGTACTTCTCCCAGTATGCTTTCGCCTGATCGCAGTCACAGCGGGGGAGGAACGGCTGCCAAAGAAGCACTACTCCTTCAAAGACAATACCCTGCGGCTCCAGCACTTTCCCGCAGAATTGGCAGGAACCGTTTTCCGGCGGGTCGTGCTTCCAAGGGATTCCCATTTCCCGCGCCTCTCGTGCCGAAACCGTAATACCGTCAATTAAATCCGTCTGAGGCTTTGAACTGTTCGGGGTCTGCTGTAAATTCTCCAGTACGACCCCTGTTGCCTCCAGTCCCATAGCTGACACCTCTTTCATCTGAATAATTTCCGTCGATGACTTTCGCCATGTTGCTGTCCTTGACCAGCCAATCGAAAGTCGCCTGCCAATTCCTGTCGTTCTGGCCCTTTAAGAAGCTGCTGGCCTCCGCCTTTTGAAAAAGCTCCCTGAAACTCTCTATTGTGTAGCCGTTCGCCAGCCGAGCCTTGATCGCCTTTTTTCGGGCCTCCGACAGACTTCTAAGCCGTGGGAATGAGACGCAGATTTCGTTGTAAAGTTCAGCTATCTCGTCACATACCCCTCTTTGGCTTGCCGGTCTGCTCCTACCTTCCTCCGGTATTTTGACCGGATGGGCTTCCTCCTCTTTTGCCGGGTCGTTTGCCGTCGCTTTTGCTGCGGCAATTTTGGCGTTAGTGGACTCTGAACCTTTTCTCCCGGCGGCTGACCGCTTCTCGCTGACATCTGCGTCCCTGACCATTCGCTTTTGTAGAATGCGGTCGCCGTCCAGTTGTATTACGTCCTCGTCCAGCAGTTCCCGCAGCGCGTCTTCAATGACCTGTGTACCAAACGGCAGATGCTTTGCCAGCTTCATTGCAAAATCCCGGATGATATCCTCATTCCGGCGGTCTTTTTTTCGCAGCAGGATTGTTCCGTATTCCTCTTGCTTGTGCATGACGCACATAAGCATGATATAGACCCCGACGCTTGCCGCGCTGCATTCCCGCAGTTTTTCGTCCGTTAAAAAGTCCTGCGCATACAGTGGTATATAGGGCTGGTTTCTGCGGGACATTGGCCGTCGCCTCCTTCACCCCAGCTACCGGGGGATTGCTCCCCCGGAAAGCCTGTCTTTTACTTCCAATATTCCAGATACACGACCGTTTTGCCGTTGTCCTTGCGCCGCCGCTCCCGAACGGTGTACCCTGCCCGGTAAAGGGCCAGAGCTACATTTTCCCGGTCTTCTTTGTTCTGGAGTACCAGTTCATATGTTTTGTGTTCATCTGCCATTAGTCCGCCCTCACATGACTCCCGACTTCGTCCTTGTAGACAGTGACGCTTTGAGGGAAACGTGCCTTGAAGGTCTCATCGTGGGAGATTGCCAGAACCTTTGTATCCGGGTAGCGGGTCTGTATGGTCTCAAGGGCGGTGCAATACGCCTGCGTACCCTCTGCGTCAAGGAATGGGGGTTCATCCACGGCGAGGAATCCCAGTTGCACCCCGGCCTTGCTGCTCTTGATTTCCGAGAGTGCCAGAATGACGGAGAGCGCCGCCTTGACCCGCTCGCCACCACTGCGGCTCATATAGGGGAGACGGCCGGTGCTGCTGTCATTGATGATGATGTCAAGGGTCGTGACCTCTTTTCGGCTGTTGGACTTGAGCGTCTTTTCCGTGACAAATTCCACGCTCATCCGGCCCCCGGACATCTGGCCCAGAATGTTCGTTGCGGTGGCCTCGAAGGTAGGAATAATGCTGCGGATGATATTGTGCGGGATGCCGTCCTGTGAGAACGCCTTTTTCAGCTCCTCATAACCTGCAGCTTTTTCGGCGAGGGCGTTCATCTGTTCCTGATACTTCTGCGC
>CAMWSZ010000385.1 GCA_947177005.1 uncultured Clostridia bacterium
GTACAGGTATCGCCGGAAAACGTGTGGGCATCGGTGGAAACGCCAAAGGACGCGCTGCAGGTGGTACAGGCAATATGTGTAATATGCGAGTCCTCTGATATAGACACATACAGGTACTTCCAGCCGCAGTTGGTACAGTTACAGTTGGTGAGATGACACGCAGCGTCACCTCCGTCAGCGGCATGGGCGTGGCCCGGCAGAACCTGCAGCGAGAGACAGAGCATCAGCAGCAAGGACAGGACCGGGTAAATTTTCTTTTTCAGCATGAATCAATCCTCCTTCAGCCAACCGCCGCGATGGTGAAGACCACTGTGGCAGCAGTAACGGCATTTGCCGCATTTCCGGCAGAAACTTTGGCAGTATATCGAATGGGGAGGCTGTTCCCGGCTTCGATATCCGGGAACGCCTCCTGGTTAATGGGCAGTTCCCCGGCTTGGGCGGTCAAGCAGTCATTGAGAGACAAGGCGATAGTATTGCTTCTATCCCCGAAGTCTGCAAAATTGCCAATCTCCAGCGCTCCCGGTCTTACCTCAACCTCAGCAACACGAATGGCGCCAGTCTCAGCATTGTTGGTGATAGCGGCGTTGGTCGCTGTGACTACCGTCCCTTCCACCACCGATACCGGCAGAGCGGCAGGGACTGTGACACTGAGCTTCTGCGCCGCATTGATTACCGTCAGCGTCACAGGAACTTCCGTCTGCTTCACTTCCTTTGCGAACGCCGGGACTGCAAGGCTGAAGGCCAATGTCAGGGAACAAACTAACGAAATCATTCGTTTTTTCATGGGGTTCTCCTTACTATTACAATATAATTAGGTTGGAATCCTCGGCAGCCAGCCGGGGGTTTCATCCATCTCGTGTCAAAGCTACAATAAGGGGAGCAGCTGGCTGACCACTCCTTTTTTGGGCCATCAAGTCCGGGGCGCAGACTGTCAGCCATCCTCTTGTTGCGGCATTCGGTTTAAGCAGGTTGAGCCTAGAGTTCGTGTCACCCAATAGCTTGAATCGGCAACGAGAAAAAGATGGGTTCCGGTTGCAAATTTCGTATTGGGGGAATGAATATGAACTGTGTAGGCATTGACGTATCCAAAGGCAAGAGCATGATTACTGTCATGCGCCCGTTGGGAGAAATGGTAATCCCACCCTTTGAGGTAGGACACACCGCTGCCGAGTTAAGTGAGTTGTCCAGGCTGTTGAAGGAGCTGGAGGGCGAAACTCGTGTAGTGATGGAAGCTACCGGGAACTACCATATGCCGGTAGCCTGGTTTCTTCACAATTCCGGGTTTTACGTTTCCGTAGTGAACGCCATGCTGGTGCATGGCTATGGGAACAACAGCCTGCGGCGGGCCAAGACGGATAAGAAAGACGCCATCAAACTGGCCAACTACGGGCTTGATCACTGGCTGACGCTGCCCAGATACATCCCTGAGGATACGGTACGTCTCATGTTAAAAACCACATACCGGCAGTATCAGCAGTGTGCGAAAGTACAGACCATGCTCAAAAATAATCTGATTTCCTTACTCGACACCGCTTTCCCGGATGTCAACCGCTTGTTTACCAGCCCTGCCAGGGCAGATGGCAGTGAGAAATAGGTCGATTTTGTAGCCGCTTTCTGGCACTGTGAGTGCGTCTGTGGACTGTCTGAAAGGGCATTTACAGCCAAGTACCAAAAGTGGTGCAAAAAGCACGGTTACAACTTCAGCCAGGACAAGGCGCTGGACATCTACGTCTCCGCCTGTGGGCATTTCAGCGTCATGCCCAAGACCGATACTGCCAAGCTCCTGGTAGAGCAGGCGGTGTCCCAACTCCAGGCCGCTTCCGCTGCGCTGGCCACGCTCAGAAATGAAATGCAGTCTTTGGCGGCGTCGCTGCCGGAGTACCCCGTTGTGATGGGGATGTTTGGTGTTGGGCCTGCCCTTGGCCTCCAACTCATGGCGGAGATTGGCGATGTGCGCCGCTTCCACTCCAAAAAGGCGCTGGTGGCTTTTGCGGGCATTGACGCTCCGCCCTACCAGTCCGGCCAGATGGAAGTCCGCAGCCGCAGCATCTCCAAACGGGGTTCTTCCGCTCTGCGCAGAACGCTGTTCCTGGTGATGAGTATAATCCTCCGGCGTTCACCTGCTGATGAGCCAGTGTACCAATTTATGGACAGAAAACGTGCCGAGGGTAAGCCCTACCGCGTCTACATGATGGCCTCTGCCAACAAATTCCTGCGTATCTACTACGCCACTGTGAAACAGCATCTGGACAGTCTCGAAGCCTAACTTCCAGACTCAGATCCGCTTACTCAAGGCCAGCGCCAAAAAATTTCTAATGGCGGTGGCTTGGTTTTGCATACCCTTTTTGCCGTGCCTGAAAAATTTTGCTTTTCCTCATTTTAGCTCTTGACTTACTGTGAAACCTCCCCCCGGATGGAGGGTAGAAAAGGGCATAGTTCCCCCTTACCCCCAAACAGTAGGGTGAAAATTTTGTGATTAGGCAGGTTGCTCGACTGTAGCGGCAGACGATTGCCAGCCCAATGCTTTCAACTTTTTGAGATAGGCATTGATTTTGCGTTCTTTGTTGAACTGGTTGTAATACTCTGCTCCTAAATCTTGGAAGTGTGCGCCATCCTTTAGCATATGATAGATCGCAATCAGCATGGAATGCGCAACCGCAACATAAGCGCGTTTTTTACCTCGATGGGCACTGATTCTCTGAAATTGCGCGTAAAAGTAAGTGTTTTTAACCTTGACCGCAGAGTGGGCACAGACAATCAGTGTAGAACGCAGCAGGGCGTTTCCTTTCCTGGTTTTCCCGGATTTGCGTTTTTTCGCGCTCTCATTGTTGCCTGGGCACAATCCGGCCCAGGATGAAATATGTCCGTCTGTTGGAAAACGCGACATATCGGTACCTATCACGAATATAACCGCTTGCGCACTTGTGTTGCCGATTCCAGGGATCTCCTGGATGGTTGCAGCGGCAATCTTTTCCTCATCCTTCATATTCCGGTCTATTTCATCGTCAAGGTCTTTGATGTGTTTGGCCAACTGGTCAATATGTGTCAGCATGGTTCGCATCATCTTTTTTTGTAACGCACTCAAAACTCCATTCAAATCATCTACCAACTGTTCATCTGTTGCTTTCAGATTGGCCGCTATCAGTTTATCTCTGCGCATCTCCGTGATTTTTGCCAAGTCAATTTTTTCGCCGGTCAATAGTGTTTCCAGAAAATGACGCCCACTCTTTCCGTTGATCTCCCTCACAGTACCGGAAGGCTTGATGTTTGCTCCTTCCAATACTTTCTGGAGGCGGTTTAATTCTGCTGTCTGCTCTTTCAGCAGGCTCTTGCGATATCCAACCAGCTCCCGCAGTTCTCTCCTTGCCTTATCCGGTATAAAACTGGCCTTTAATAAACCGTGTTGAAGCAAATCCGCTATCCATTCCGCGTCTGTAGCGTCTGTCTTTCGGCCTGGTACTGCCTTCATATGCTGGGCGTTTACCACCATAGCCCCCAGTCCAGCAGACTCCAATATGTTGTACAGCGGCTTCCAATAGGACGCTGTACTTTCCATTGCTACTTGTT
>CAMWSZ010000386.1 GCA_947177005.1 uncultured Clostridia bacterium
GTCATAGTCCCAGTCGAACATTTCGATGCACAAAATACCGCTGCACCGCTCCTGACTGAACGTGGCCGGCAGGGTGCGCCGGACAATATTCTCCTGGTCTACGATATGGATATTCAGCGAATAGCCGATCTGCGTCAGCTCCTGCCGGAACCGGTCCAGCATCAGCGCGGCAAAGTGGTTGGTCATATGGAAGATGCTGGTGGTGAACAGAGAAATTTCCCCGGAGCCTTTGGGGACCTCCGTCCGCCCGGCGGAAGTGGTCGTACCTTCCGTCAGAGCGGCGACATAAGAAAATTGTTTATATTCCATTTCTACGGCCTTCTTGAGAATTTTTTCTCTGGTGGCGTCCGCCAGCCCCTCAGCATTATTGATGGCTTTTGATACGGTGTTCCGGGAAATTCCCAGCGCATCAGCAATATCCTGGATGGTAACCTTTTTCATAACCTATGTTATCCTCCGTTTTCTGCTTAGGGTAATGTTACCACAGGATTGTGCAAATGTCAATGAACGGCTCCAGCGCACATCAGATTTGAATTTTACAACCACTATGGTATCACACGCTTGTGCAAATGTCAATATCTTTGTTTTTTGCATAGTGCAAAAGTAAAATCGAGCCGCTGAAACGTTTTTTGTAGAAAGTTGCTCATTGGGCCCTGGCCCTTGTGAAAAAAAACGAAAATAGTGCAAATGGGAAAAATAATTATTGACAAATTGTGAATAGGATGGTATTATCATTTTGCTTAATCCAGAGAATGTTACAAATTAACACAGTGCGAAAAATGTTTGTTTGCACATTCTGTGGAAAAAATGAAAAGGAGGATACATATGAGTAAACCACCGACGAGTACCCTTTCCACGAAAAGCGGAGGCACCAAGCTGCATAACAGTCTGGTGTATATCCGGCAGCACTGGCAGTTGTATCTGCTCTTTATCATGCCTGCTTTCCTGCTGACGGTTATTTTCCGCTATATCCCGATGGGCGGCGTTCTGATCGCATTCGAGAACTACAACCCCTTCGCGGGCGTCTTCGGGAGCGAATGGGTCGGCTTCAGTCACTTCCAGCGGTTCCTGTCATCCCCAGACTTCCTCGGCTATCTGTCCAATACCCTCAAGCTGAGTGTCTTTGGCCTGCTGTGGGGCTTCCCGGCTCCCATCCTGCTGGCGTTCCTGCTCAACCGTATTCTAAGCAAGAGCATCAAGCAGAAGATCCAGTTGGTGCTGTATATGCCCAACTTCATCTCTGTTATCGTTCTCTGCGGTATCGTACGTATTCTTCTTTCCCCCACCGGCATGCTCAACATGCTCCTGGGCACGTCCTATAACTTCATGACGATGCCCCAGGCGTTCCGTACCATCTATATCGCCTCCGGCATCTGGCAGGGCGCAGGCTGGGGCTCCATTATCTACACCGCAGCCCTCTCCAACGCCAGCAAAGATTTGATTGAAGCCGCTGTTATCGACGGCGCCAACATCATCCAGCAGATCCAGACCGTTGAGTGGCCTGCCATTAAGGACACCGTCATGATCCAGTTCATCATGGCTGTTGGTAACATCATGAGCATCGGCTTTGAAAAGGCTTACGCGCTGCAGACCGACCTGAATATGGCGTCTTCCGAAATCATCTCGACCTACGTGTACAAAAAGGGTCTGATCGACGGCGACTACGGCTTTTCTACCGCTGTCGGCCTCTTCAACACCGTCATTAACGTCGTCCTCTTGATTTCCATGAACTCCATCGTCAAGAAGATGAACGAAGGCAAGGGCATCTATTAATAGGAAAGGAGAGAGATTGCGTGCAACCGAAGAAAAAAAGTGAATTTGCCAAGCAGACCACCGGCGACAAGGTCCTTTTGGTCCTCTGCTACTGCATACTTGGCGCGTTTGTCATCGCTATTATTTTCCCCATCATTTACATCATACTTTCATCCTTTATTGACCCCGTTACGCTCCAGAACAAGGGCGTAACCTTCGACTTCAGCCAGTGGACCCTGACGGCGTATGAGCGCGTTATGAGCAACTCCCAGATCTGGGTGGGCTTCCGGAACGCCTTGCTCTACTCCATCGTGGCCACCGTTCTGGGCGGCGTGATTACGCTCCTGGCGGCCTACCCCATGTCCCGCCCCGATTTCCGCGGAAAAGGCTTCTTTAACGTCATCTTCCTTATCACGATGTTCTTTGGCGGCGGCCTGATCCCGACCTACTTGCTGATCAACAACCTCGGCTGGCTGGACAGCCCGCTGGCAATCGTGGTTCCCTGCGCGTTCAACGTCTGGAATATGATTATTGCCCGTACATACTATCAGGGCATTCCCCGGGATTTGCAGGAAGCGGCTGACATCGACGGCGCTACGGAAATGGACTACTTTTTCAAGATCCTGATCCCCGTCTGTACGCCCATCATCGCCACGATCTCCATGTGGAACTTCGTCGGTATGTGGAACAGCTACTTTGACGCCATGATTTACCTCAACGATCCGAACAAGCAGCCCCTGCAGCTGGTGCTCCGCGCCATCCTGATTCAGAGCCAGCCGGAACCCGGCATGGTCTCCGATATGCAGAGTACCGCTGAGCGCGCCCAGCTGGCTGAGCTGCTCAAGTATGCAACCATTATTATTTCCAGTCTTCCCTTGATGATTATGTATCCCTTCTTCCAGAAGTATTTCGACAGCGGCATCATGGCCGGCGCCGTGAAGGGGTAAGAACTACGTGCTTTTACAGGCGTTTCTGCCTGCAAAAACAAGAATAATGATGAAAAGGAGAAATGACATGAGCAAGTTCTATCGTAGAAGCGTGGCCCTCGTCCTGGCCCTCGTTATGGCGTTGGCGCTGCTGGCGGGCTGCGGCGGCGGAGGCGGCAACGGCGGCGGCAGCGACGGCGGAGGCGGCGGCGGCAAGGGCCTGGAGGTTGATCCTGCTGAGGTAGCCATGCCGATGGCGGAAAAGGTCACCATCAAGGGGCTGACCAACTTCCCCGCCAGTACCGAGTCCGAGCCCAACAACCGCACAATCTTCAAGCGCCTTGAGGAAAAGACCAACGTCCATGTTGAGTGGCGGACCATTCAGATGGATCAGTGGGGCGACAAGATCCAGCTGGAAATGTCCAACGCCAAGACCCTGCCGGACTTCGTCTTCAATGCAGGCTTTGGCGAGGTTGACCTGCTGAAGTATGCCAAGAACGGCGTTATCATTCCCCTGGAGGACTACATCGACAAGTATATGCCCAACCTGCAAAAGGTCTTTGAGCAGGCCCCCGAGTACAAGGCTATGTGCTACGACTCCGACGGTCATATCTGGGGTCTGCCCTGGATTGAGCAGCTGGGATATCGGGAGACCGCTATCCAGCTCCTGGGCAATATGCCCTTCATCAATAAGGCATGGCTGGACTTCCTGAATCTGGAAATGCCCACCACCATTGACGAGTTTGAGGCTGTTCTCATTGCCTTCCGCGACAACGCCGCCGCTCTGAAAGCTGAATTCAACATCGACGGCGATATCATCCCCATGTCCTGCATCATGAACGACGGCGGTCAGGACCCCTATATCCTGATCAACGGCTT
>CAMWSZ010000387.1 GCA_947177005.1 uncultured Clostridia bacterium
CGCCAAGGTTGTGGCCGCTACAAAAGCCGCCGGTTACGACAACCTCAAGGGCCACAAGAGCGTCGGCGGACTGCGGGCCAGCGTGTACAACGCAATGCCCAAAGAGGGCGTCGAGGCGCTGGTGGAGTTCCTGAAAAAGTTCGAGCAGGAAAATTCCTGAGCCGCTGTTGCTCTAATTTGATTTGATAGGAGAAGCGATATGAAAATCCTTGTTACCGACGGAATGGACAAGTCCGCCCTGGAAAAGCTCAAGGCCAACGGCCATGAGGTCACAGAGCAGTTCTACGGCCCCGATGAGCTGGGCGCAGCCCTGCGGAATTTCGACGTGGTTGTGGTGCGCAGCGCTACCAAAGTACGGCAGAAGCACATCGACGAGGCCAAGGGCGGCCAGCTGAAGCTCATTATCCGCGGCGGCGTGGGCGTGGACAACATCGACGTCAAGTATGCCGAGGACGCCGGAATCACCGTGAAAAATACCCCCCGCGCCTCCTCCAACTCCGTGGCGGAGCTGGCTATGGGCCATATGTTCTCCTGCGCACGCTTTATCTCCGCGGCAGGTCACACCATGCGGGAGGACAAGTGGGAGAAGAAGGCTTACGGCAAGGGCATCGAGCTGGGCGGCAAGACGCTGGGCATCATCGGCTTCGGACGCATCGGCCAGTCCCTGGGCCGAATGGCTAAGGGCGTCGGAATGGAGGTCATCGCGCAGGATATCTTCCACGTGCCCGGGATCGAGGAGGAAATCGGCATGAAGTATGTGGAGCTGGACGAGCTGCTGGAGCGGTCCGATTTCATCTCTCTGCATACCCCGTCCCTCAACGGCGTAAAGCTGATCTGCAAGGAGAACATTGATAAGATGAAGGACGGCCTTGTGTTCATCAACACCAGCCGCGGCGACAACGTCAACGAGGACGATCTGCTGGAGGCTCTGAATTCCGGCAAAGTCCGTGCGGCCGGTCTGGACGTCTACGCCGACGAGCCTGCCAGCAACAAAGCGCTGTACAGTCATCCCTCCGTCTCCTGCACGCCCCATATCGGCGCCGCTACGAAGGAAGCGCAGCAGAGAATCGGTATGGAGATTGTGGACATCATTGAAAATTTCGGCAAGTAATACCGTGCCGCTCCCTGTAATCCGGGGAGCGGCCTCGTTTTATCTTGTGATAGTCATCGTGCCTGTATCCGCGTCGAGCGTACAGACAGCACCTAACGGCAGCGTTGACATGGGCGTGCAGTGGGCTGAGAAGAGATTGTACAGAACCGGTTTTTGCCATCCTGCAAAAAAATCCTGCAAAAGCTGTTCCGGACCGTAATCTTTGCGGTAGGCATTCTGGCAGTCCGTGAAGACGCCGAACGCCAATCCTGCGGCGGATTCCAAAATCCCTGCGTACAGGAGCTGATTCAGCATACGCTCCAAGGCGTAGACCGCCTCTCCGACGTCCTCCAAATAGAGAATTTTGCCTGCGGCGTCGATCTGCCAGGGCGTCCCAACAGAAGCCGCGGTCAAGGACAGGTTCCCGCCTGTCAGCACGCCCGACACCCTGCCGGAACCAAGCGTTTTTACCGCCTCCTCCGGCGGATTTTCGATCTGTAATCTGCCCCGCAGCATCAAAGCGTTTTGCAGGCTTTTCCGGGTAAAATCCTCCCATTTCGGAACGCAGTTGGCGTGCGGGCCGTGGAAGGTAATAAATCCGCAGCGCTGCTGAAATGCCGTGTGCAGCGTCGTGATATCGCTGAAGCCGATAAACGGCTTTGGATTCCGGGCAATCAGATCAAAGTCCAGCAGGGGCAGCAGCTGCCACGCCGTGCTCCCGCCCCGGACGCACCAAACCGCTTTGACCTCCGGGTCTGCAAATGCCTCATGGAGATCTTGTACCCGAACCAGCGGTTCGGCGGCGGCGTAGCCTCTTGCCGTCTCGCTCCGGCAGGAGGCGCAGATCCGGGTCCGAAAGCCCAGCGCTTCGACGGACGCGGCAATCTCCTCGATAGCCGGGTCTCCCACTAACGGGGAGGAGGGTGAGAGCAGGGCAATCAGGTCCCCGGCTTGGGGAGCAGTTGGAAACAACATCGGTCACGCCTCCAGATAGTCCAGCGCCGCCTGTACCTCCACCGCTGCCGATAAGGGCAGGGCGTCCGGGTCCGCGGCGAAACGGGGGTTGTGATTGGGACAGGTAAAGCCCTTTTCCGCATTCCCCACGCCGATATAGTAGTAGCAACCCGGGACGGTATCGCTGAAATAGCCGAAATCGTCCGTCCCCATAGACGGCTCCGGCAGCTCCAGAACATTTGCGTTCCCCAGAATTTTCGCCGCTGCCGTGCGCAGCAAACCGGTTATGCCGGGATCATTGCGGCAGCCGGGATAGCTCTCGAAAATCTCGATCTCCGCCCCGACACCCATTCCGGCGGCAATCCCCATCACGACAGAGCGGAAATCGTCTTTGACACGTTCCCGGGCCGCGCCGCCCATTGTACGCAGGATGCCGGTCAAAACCGCTTTTTCCGGCATAACGTTCCCGGCGGTGCCGCTGTGGAAGGTCCCGACAGTCACAACCACCGGTTCCGCCGGAGAGGTGCGGCGGCTGGCAATGGTTTGCAGGGCCGTGACAACCTGCGCTCCGGCTACAATTACGTCCGTCCCCAAATGTGGCTTTGCGCCGTGGGTGCCTTTTCCCAGCAGCGTGACGGTAAACGGGTTGGACGCGGCGCAGACCGGACCGCTGCGGACGGTGAGCGTACCGGCAGGGATGCCGCTCTCCACATGACAGCAGAGCATGGCGTCCACATGGGGATTTTCCATCCCGCCCGCGGCGATCATCCGGGCCGCGCCGCCGTCGCCCTCCTCGTCGGGCTGGAAGAACAGCTTTATGGTGCCATTGAAATCCTCCCAGTGCCTCTGGAACAGCTCTGCCGCGCCCAGCAGGGACGCCGTGTGGAAATCATGACCGCAGGCATGCATCACGCCGGGGGTGCGGGAGGCGTAGGGCAGGCCGGTCTCCTCCGTAATGGGCAGGGCGTCGATGTCCGCACGAAAACCGATGACACGTCCAGGCCCGCGGCCATGGATGACGGCTAAGGTGCCGGTTTCGGCAAGGGGGGTGTGTTCGATGCCCAGAGCGGTGAGGCGGGCGCGGATGTACTCCGCCGTATGGTGCTCACAGCGTCCCAGCTCGGGGGCGGCGTGGAGGGTATAGAATATATCTTGCATTGCGGGGGCCAGTGCGAGGGCCTCCGCTTTGATGTTTTCTGTCATGGAACAGCGCTCCTTTTTCCTGAATTACTCCTTCTTCATTATATACGGTATTTCCCAGTTTTTTACGTATTTTCTGCCGGTCAGGTGAAATCAGAGCAAATCCTCAATGACGGTTTTCGTCATTTTTAATGCTTCGGTAATGCCGGAAGAAATATAATAGATAAAGTCCGGGTCATGCTCATAACAAATTATTTGACCGGTTTTCCCTTTTGGGCTTGGATGATAGTCCAGCATCAGATAAAACGAACCTGCATATTCGGCGAAAGGAAACCAACTCCTGCAAAACAGATACGGCTGAATACGCT
>CAMWSZ010000388.1 GCA_947177005.1 uncultured Clostridia bacterium
CCTTCGGCACCACATACCGCAGGTTGTCGTTTTTGCTGTACATAGACAGGAAATCACCGGCATAATAGGTACAGATAGCGGTCTCCCCGGCCTCCATTTTATCATATAATTCGTCCATAAAATAGCCCTGATAGACCCCCTGGTCCCGGGCGCTGGCGATCAGCTGATACGCCTCGCGGATCTGGGACTCATCCGTGGTATTGAGGGAGCAGCCCAGATACAGCAGCGCCGCGCCAATGGCGTCACGGGGGTTGCCGATCATGCCCACCTGTCCCGCATACCTGGTGTCAAAGAGCGCGGACCAGCTGTCGATCTCCTCATCAATCAGCTCCGTATTATAGATGATGCCCAAGGTGCCCCAGGTGTAGGGGACGGAGTATTTGCTTTCAGGATCATAGGGCAGATTTTTATACTGGCTGCCGATCAGTTCAAAATTGGGGATTTTGCTGAAATCCAATTCCGCAAGCATATCCTCCGCGATCATCTGCCCGATCATGTAATCCGAGGGGACAATGACGTCATAATCGCTGCCGCCCTGCTTGATGACCGCGTACATTGTCTCATTGCTCTCAGCGGTCTGATAGTTGACGCGGATGCCCGTTTCCTCCTGAAAGCGGGTAATCAGGTCCGGGTCGATATTCTCGCCCCAGCCGCAGACGTTGACCACACGCTCTTCGCCGCCGCTGCCGCCGCCGGATGAACAGGCAGTCAGGGCCAGCGCAAACGCCAGAAACCATATCATCAGCTTTTTCATTTCCATAATACCTCCAAAAAGCACAGCCTATTTTTGTTTTTCCTGTCTTGCCTCGCGGACATTCACGATAATCAGCAGCGTCAGCACGACGGCAAACAGCAGTGAGGAAACCGCGTTGATTTTGGGACTGATTCGTTTTTTTGTCATACCGTAGACCTCCATTGCCAAAGTAGAGGTAGTGGAACCGGCGGTAAAATAGGAGATGACAAAGTCGTCCACACTCATGGTAAACGCGATCAGCGCACCGGAGACGATGCCCTGCCTGATTTCCGGCAGAACCACCTTCCAAAACGCCTGCATCCAGGTACAGCCCAGATCCTGCGCCGCGTCAATGAGGTTTTTATCCATTTGCCGCAGCTTCGGCATGACCGACAGGATCACATAGGGGATATCAAAGGTAAGGTGCGCGATCAGCAGCGTACCGAACCCCATATGCAGCCGGGTGGGGAGCTGAAAGAGTCCGAGGCCGTTGAACCACTCCGCGGCCGCTCTCCACGCACCGGAAAACGCCACAAACAGCAAACACAGGCTGACGCCTGTCACAATATCGGCGTTTGTCATGGGAATGTTGCTGACGGTCATCAGCGGGCCGCGGAGGCGTTTTTTCATATTGAAGAAGCCGACGGACGCCAGCGTACCCGCCACGGTAGCGATCACGGTGGCCAGCAGGGAGACCACCAGCGTGGTTCCAATGGCGCCGGTAATGGCGCTGTCCCGGAAGAGCTCCACATACCAATCCAGCGTAAAGCCCTGCCATACGGTACGGCTTTTAGAATCGTTAAAGGAGAATACGATCAGGACAAAAATCGGCGCGTACAGGAAAAGGAAAACCAGCGCCATTAAAAAACGGTTCAGGTTTTTCTTCATCACAGCATCACCGCCTGTTCTTCACCCTCGCCGAAACGGTTCATCAGGGCCATGCACAGCACTACAATCATCATCATCACCAGCGCAATGGCGGAGCCTAAATAGGGATTATAGGCCGTACCCAGGAACTGCTGCTCAATCAGGTCGCCCAGCAGCAGCTCATTGTTGCCGCCCAGCAGCTTAGAAATGGCGAAGGTGGATACCGACGGGACAAACACCATGGTCACACCGGACAGCACGCCCGGCAGGCTCAGCGGCAGAATCACCTTGCGGAACACGCCGGCGGTATCCGCGCCCAGATCCCGGGCCGCTTCAATCAGGCTGGTGTCCAGCTTTTCGATCACGGAGTAGATAGGCAGAATCATGAAGGGCAGGTAGTTGTACACCATGCCCAGCACCACCGCGCCCTGCGTGTTAATCATCGGGAAATATTTGATGTCTGTACCGAAAATATGGTTGATAAGGTCAAAGAGTCCAATTGCCGCGAAAAAGCGGTTGAGCAGGCCGGTGTTTTCCAGAATGGACATCCAGGCGTAGGTCCGCAGCAGGAAATTCATCCACATGGGCAGCATAATCAGCATCATTGCGATTCTCTGAAAGCGGGGCGTTTCCCGGGAAATCATATAGGCGACAGGATAGCCGATGAGCAGGCAGATAATTGTCGCAATCACCGCCAGCTTGAACGACCGGGTAAACACTACGGCATAGGTGCCCATGCGGGAAAAATTCTCCACCGTGAACCCGCCTCCGGCGGCGGAGAAGGCGTAGACGACCACCATGATAATGGGCGCTATGACAAACAGCGCCAGCCAGCCCACATAGGGTACGGCAAATACTGTTCGTTTATTCCCCATGATGCTCCTCCTCCGGTTCGGGTGCGTCCATTTCATCGTACTCCTCCGAATAGGAGCTGTAATCGCCGAACATGCCGGAATACTGGCTTTTGTGCATGATATGGATGTCATCCGGATTCAGGATAATGCCGATGACAGACCCCTCCGGATAGTAGTCTGTGGTCTGGATGAGCCACTTGAAGCCCTTGAAATCAACGATAGTATCATAGTGGACGCCCTTGAAGGTCACGGACGTCACTGTCCCGCGCAATTGCCCCTTTTCCGCCGGTACGATGTCGATGTCCTCGGGGCGGATGACCACGTCAACGGGTTCCTTGGGGGCGAAGCCCTTGTCCAGACACTTGAATTTCCGGTTGAAAAACTCCACCACAAAATCCTCGTGCATGATGCCGTCCAGGATATTGCTTTCCCCGATAAAATCCGCAACAAAGGCGTTTTTGGGTTCGTTATAGATATCCTCCGGCGTACCAATCTGCTGGATTTTTCCCTGATCCATGACAACAATGGTATCGCTCATGGCGAGGGCCTCTTCCTGATCGTGGGTAACATAGATAAACGTGATCCCTAACTGCTGCTGAATGCGCTTCAATTCGCTCTGCATATCCTTCCGCAGCCGCAGATCCAAAGCGCCCAAGGGTTCGTCCAGCAGAAGCACTTTTGGGCGGTTCACCAGCGCCCGGGCAATGGCTACGCGCTGCTGCTGTCCGCCGGAGAGCTCGGTGACCCGCCGCTGCTCAAACCCCCGCAGGTTAATCACCTCCAGCATCTCCGATACCCGTTCCCGGATCTCGCTCTCGGGAACCTTTATTTTCCGCTTTTTGCCGTTTTCCGTCACAGTCTTTGGGATACGCAGGCCAAAGGCGATATTTTCAAAGACGTTGAGGTGCGGGAACAGGGCATAGCGCTGAAAGACAGTATTGACCTGCCGCAAATGCGGGGGTATATCATTCATCCTCACCCCGTCGAACAGCACTTCGCCAGAAGTGGGCGTAATAAAGCCGCCAATGATGCGCAAGGTAGTTGTCTTGCCGCAGCCACTGGGTCCGAGCAGTGTGAGGAACTCACTGTCATTGAAAT
>CAMWSZ010000389.1 GCA_947177005.1 uncultured Clostridia bacterium
GGGCAAAAAATAATCTTCATAAGAGGAATCTCCTTGATTTTTCAAAGCTATGTCTATCCCGGTTTTCACTCCGCATGAAATCTACTTCCGCCACACCATTTTGTTCACCACGCTGGTGTAGCTTTGAATAATCTTAACTACCTTTCCGGACACATTCTCGCCAACATAGTCCGGGACGGGGGTTCCAAAATCATGATCCCGATGCATCGCAACAGCAGCCTCCACCGCTTGGAGCAGGGAATCCTGTTCGATTCCCGCCAAAACGAAGCACCCCTTATCCAGCGCCTCCGGACGCTCGGTGCTGGTGCGAATACACACGGCCGGAAACGGCATGCCGGCGGATGTGAAAAAACTGCTTTCCTCCGGCAAAGTACCGCTGTCACTGACTACGGCAAAAGCGTTCATTTGCAGGCAGTTATAATCATGAAACCCCAAGGGTTTATGCCGGATAACCCTCCTGTCCAGTTGGAACCCGCTTTCCTCCAAACGCTTCCAGGAACGCGGATGACAGGAGTATAAAACCGGCATGTCATATTTTTCCGCCATTTTATTCACCCCTGTAAAAAGGGATAAAAAATTTTTTTCTGTGTCAATATTCTCCTCCCGATGGGCGGAAAGCAGAATGTATTTTCCTTTTTGCAGGCCCAAACGCCCATGGACATCCGACAGTTCTATCTTGGCAAGGTTTTTGTGCAGCACCTCTGCCATTGGCGAGCCCGTCACAAAAGTGCGCTCCTTGGGCAGGCCGCATTCTTGAAGATACCGGCGCGCATGTTCAGAATAGGCTAGATTTACATCAGAAATAATGTCCACAATTCTCCGGTTGGTCTCCTCTGGCAGACATTCGTCCTTGCAGCGGTTTCCCGCCTCCATATGGAAAATCGGGATATGCAGCCGCTTGGCGGCAATAGCAGAAAGGCAGGAGTTTGTATCGCCCAAAACCAGCAGCGCTTCCGGCTGAATTTGACGCATTAGCTTATAAGAACTATTAATGATATTTCCAACTGTCGCGCCCAAATCGTCTCCTACGGCATCCATGTAGACTTCTGGCGCCTCCAAGCAAAGGTCGCGGAAGAATACGCCGTTGAGGTTGTAGTCGTAATTTTGGCCGGTATGGGCTAAAATGCAGTCGAAATACTTTCTGCACTTGGTAATAACAGCGGACAGACGGATGATTTCAGGCCGTGTGCCTACGATAATGAGGAGTTTCAGTTTGCCATTATTTCGAAATTGCACATCAGAGAAGTCTGCTTTTGCCGCCACCCCTTACACCTCCTCGAAAAATGTATCCGGCCTGCCGCGGTCAAAGGGTTCGCTTGCCCACATAAATGTCACCAAATCTTCTGTTTCAGAGAGATTGATGATGTTATGTGTATATCCCGGAATCATTTCCACGACCTGAAATCTATTGCCGGAAATCCGGAATTCCTCTACCGGGTAGGCGCTGCCGTCTGATTGCAAACCAATGCGCCGGAGCTGAATCAAGCCTGTCCCTTTCACCACTACGAATTTTTCGTTCTTCGTATGATGCCAATGCTGGCCCTTTGTAATGCCGGGTTTGGAAATATTCACAGAAAACTGGCCTCTGTCCGGCGTACGAATCAGCTCCGTAAAGCTGCCCCGAGCGTCCTCGTTCATTTTCAAATCGTAAATCATTTTTTCCGCCGGGAGGTAGCTCAAATAGGTGGAGTAGAGCTTCTTCGTCAGCGGGTCGTCCAGCCGGGGGACTTCCAGAGACTCTCGCAGACCGGGAAAAGAGCGGATAGTGTCCGCGATATGGCCTAGGGTGGTCTGGTGGTGCACCGGCACGGCGCAGTACGCCCCCTCCCGGTTGGCCCGGCCCCGCAGGGCCTGGATCATTTCCTCCACCACGTCGTCGATGTATACCAGATCCATCTCCGTGGCGGGATCGTTGACTTGGATGGGCAGGCCATGGGCGGTATTATGGCAGAACGTAGCCACAGCGGAATTGTAATTGGGGCGGCACCACTTCCCAAACACATTGGGCAGGCGGTACACCAACACCTTCGCGCCGGTCTCCTGGGCATATTGGAACAGCAGCTCTTCTCCGGCCCGTTTACTCTTTCCGTATGCACTGCCGGCATACCGGTCTTCCAAAGATGCCTGAACGGAGCTGCTTAGCAGAACCGGACAAGTATTTCCCTGTTCTTTCAAAGAATCCAATACTTTAGAGGTAAATTCGAAATTCCCTTCCATGAATTCCGGCTCCTCTTTGGGGCGGTTTACACCAGCTAAATGGAGCACAAAATCACAGTCCGCACAGAAAGCTTCCAGCTCTGCCAGGGTATTGTTCCGGCCGTATAAGTACAATGTAATATCTGCTGGATTTGCGCAGATCACATGATCCGGCCGCCGGTCATGTCCCGCCTGAATTTCCCGGAGAGAGGCGCAAAGATTCTGTCCCACGAAGCCTTTTGCTCCTGTGATAAGAATTTTCATATCATTTTGCCTCCCAAGCCGCCAATTCCTCCTGAATAAACCGCAAAGACAGCAGCTTTTCCTTCACTTGTTCTACGTTCAAAAGCATTGTATTGCTGCTGTTGAATTCCTTCAGCACATTTCGCTCCAAAGAACCATGCCGAAAATACTTATCATAATTTAAATCGCGTTTATCACAGGGAACCCGGTAAAAGCCGCCAAGATCAACGGCGTTTGCGCACTCTTCATTGGTCAGCAGGGTCTCGTACATTTTCTCGCCGTGCCGGATGCCGATCACTTTTATTTCCGTATCCGGACAAAACAGCTCTGCCACCGCTTTAGCCAACACCTCAATGGTACAGGCCGGAGCCTTTTGCACCAGAATATCGCCGCTTTCCCCGTTTTCAAAGGCAAACAGAACCAGTTCCACGGCTTCTTCCAAAGACATGATAAACCGCGTCATTTTCGGTTCCGTAAGGGTGATAGGATTTCCCGCCTTCATCTGCTCGATCCAGAGAGGGATGACGCTGCCCCTGCTGCACATGACATTTCCGTAGCGGGTACAGCAGATTTTGGTCTTATCTGGACTGACGGTCCGGGATTTTGCCACAACAACCTTCTCCATCATGGCTTTTGAGGTGCCCATAGCATTTACCGGATAGGCGGCCTTGTCGGTGGAGAGGCAGGTAATTGAACGAACTCCTGCCTCAATAGCGGCGGTAAGGACATTCTCTGTGCCGTAAATATTGGTCTTGACCGCCTCCAAGGGAAAAAACTCACAGGAAGGCACTTGTTTCAGAGCTGCCGCGTGAAATATGTAATCCACGCCATGCATGGCGTTTCTGACAGAATCCAGGTCCCGCACATCTCCGATAAAGAATTTTATTTTATGGGCAGCCTCGGGATACTTTGCCTGAAATTCGTGGCGCATGTCGTCCTGCTTTTTCTCATCACGGGAAAATATTCGAATTTCACCGATATTGGTGGATAAGAATCGATTCAGGACAGCGTTCCCAAAGCTGCCCGTTCCGCCGGTAATCAGCAATATACAATTGGCAAAAACTTCCATTAATTAACCTTTCTTTATGTTCTAAGGCCAAGCACGTAAAG
>CAMWSZ010000390.1 GCA_947177005.1 uncultured Clostridia bacterium
ACGCTGCCCGGTCGATCAGTGGCAGTAGCCCCGAAACGGGGATTCCCATAACGGCCCCGCTGGTAAGTGGACATTGTAACGCACGCACGTGTCGATGTGCGAAAATCCCAAGCGCTTACGATTTTGCCGTTATTTCCTTCTGTGGCCTTTTAGGGAAAAACCTGGGAGAAACCCGCACGCGTTACGATGTCAGAAAACGCGGTTTCTCTTGCAAAAAGGAGTTCCGCCGCGCCGGTCAGCGTCACGATACAGTGAGTTTTTACCCGCTCTATCTTATAGGAATTTTCTGGGAAAAACCCCCGCCGCTGATAAATTCCGGCGGTCAGCTTTTTACGGAAAATCTCGGAGAAACCCGCGCACGCGTTACGATGTCCCGTTATTCACGCGCACGTTACGATGTCGCAAAATAAAATCTTTCGCGCTTCGCTCGCGGTTCACCTGGGTTTGACCTGGCTTCGCGGCTTCCTCACGGCTTCGCTGTTCTCTTTGTTCGCTCTTTGTTCACTGCCCAAAGAGACGCAGCGGAATATTGCGTTTCTCTGGCTTCACTCTCGCTTCGTCACCCTTCAGAGAACTTGGAACATGGCAGCTCTTGCGCTTTCCTTGCGTTCTTTACAGATGGTCAATATCTTTGCTCCGACAGCCTTTGGGAAATCATCGGATGCCGCAACGCATGGATAGCAGAGTTGTGGGCTTTCTCGGAGTTCGTTCGGAGTTCAGGTGTCATAGGAATCGCGGCCCAACAGGTAATCAGTGGACACGCCGAAAAAGTCCGCTATAGCAATCAGACTGTCAAACGACGGCATTGTGCCGCGCTCGTAGCGGGAAACGGCGTTCCTGTGAAGGCCGCACAGCTCAGATAATACGATCCGGCTGATACGCCGCCGCTGACGCAGTTGTTTCAGCCTCTGTGCAAATACGCTCAGTTCTTCATTTGCTGCCATTGCAAAGTTGCCCCCTCCGTGGTAAAATGTGAATTGGGTTAAAGCCCACAATCCTACCACGGCGGGGAGCTGCTTCGGCGGCTCTCTGCTTTTTTATACGCCCCACTGCTCTTTCAGCCGGTTCAACATCTGCATCTCCGCTTTAGTGTCCTTGTCCGGGTTCAGGTCCGGATGATAGAGTTTCGACAGGCTGCGGTAGAACTGTTTCAAAATTACACGGTCCTCGTTGGTGTAGGTACTGACGAACGGGACAGAGTAACTACCGGAGGATTGCCCGCCAGACTGCCCGCTGTAGGTACTGCGCCACTGTTCCTGATAACTACGCCAGTAATCTCGCTGCTGCTTTCGCGCTTCTCGTTCCGCCTGCTGTCGCGCCTTGTGTTCCGCCTTTATCTGCTTCAGGTATTCTTTGTTCCGCAGAACGCCGAACACATCATAGCAACGGTCATATTCGGACTTGTCCACTCCGTATTTCTCGCAGAACTGCGATTGCGCCGCCCAGTGAACAACCTTTATGCGCTCATGTTCCTGCTGCGCTATGTACTCGGCGGATTGCTCAAACTCGGCCCGTATGCGCTCAGACAGCGGCTCCACTTTCGCGTCAATGATCGCAGACAACTCGGCGGGGTCCATGCTGAGCTTTTCAGCAAGGGCCAGCTCGCCGCCGACAATGCAATCACCCCACCAGGTACTACAGAAGTCGTAATAGGACATAGTGCAAACAGTATACTGGCGTTTCTTGACCTTGCCGCCTTCCCGATAGCTCTGGTGCAGGGTGATCTTGTATGCCTCCATGTGAGGCCGGTCAAAGTGTCCGCCAGTATACCGCCAGTCCCACACAGGGGGCTTACCCTCTATTGTCCACGGGACCTGATAAGCTTCGATCTCTCGATATTCGCCGCCTGAGTCTGGCTTTTTCCGCCTTATCTCCTGTATCACACAAAACATGATTTACTCCTTGTAGTTACTCTGTTTTGGTATCCGATAACTACTTTTTCCTGACTTTTTCATTTCTCTCGATAAGCATTCCGTTTGGCAAGAACATCGGAAAGTCCATGTACTACCGGTCTTATCATTCACATACATAGTGTGCGTCCAGATACCGCAGACAGGCGTCCCGGACCGCCGCGCCGGTTCTCTTACCAGTCAGAGCGGCAACTTCCTTCCAGTTCATACCGTGGAGGAACCGCAGCCGAAAATACAGCCGGACGGAAATGTCCTCTATAGCGTTGATATAGTCTGCACCGACATCGGCGGCGATCTTCACCAGCCGGTCACGGTCCAGCCGTTTCGGGGTACGTTGTTCAACCAGTTGTTCCCGCCTGATGACGATCCGCTCCACAGTCCGCTCTCCACTTTTTGCGCTGGCATTCATGTAATACGGCGTTCGATCCTCTACGAACTGCTGTAGCTCCGCCTCTTGGCGCAATGCCTGTAGCCCTTTGCTCTGCCATTGCCGGACGGCCTCCTTGCTTACTCCCTCATCGGCGGCGATCTCATCAAGGGTCTGCTGCTGATAGAAGCGGCGGCGCAATGTATCGCCATGCTGTGTGGGAAGTTGGTCCATAGCTTTCTCCAGAGCGTCATGCAACTGCTCCAGAAAAAGTCGGTCCTCTGCATTCTGGAAGTCCTGGGCGGCTGTTGGGTCCGCCTGAAGGTCTCCCAGCGTAGCTCCGTCTGTATCATCACCGACAGGCGCGTCCAGGCTTCCGGCGCAATGCAGCGGGTCATGGGCCTGCCGCTTGCTTCGGTACCCGCCTGCCTCTGCAAAGGCCGTCTTCAGGGAAAGCGACAGCCAGCTGATAAACGAACAAGCGGCAGTAACGTTGTATGTATCTGTAGCGGCAACAAGGGCAAGATACCCACAGTTATACAGGTCATCAAATTCCACGCCGCCAGCTCCACAGGAAAACGTCATCCGCTGCCGGGCTTTCATTGCTACGAACTTTTCCACTTGTTCCCACAGCTCTGCCAGCCGGTCACGCTCCCCGGCCTGGATCAGCGTTACCAGTTCCTCATTCGTCATGATGGGCCTCCAGATACCGGCAGACGAGCATTCGCATACTGTTGGAAGTAGTCCCGCCGGTAGCTTTAGCGGCGGCGGTCCAGGACATGCCGCAGAGGAACCGCAGACGGAATGCCGTCTGGGTCCGCCAATCATCAATTGTGTCGATCCAAGCCTTTACCACTGTCTCTGAACGCTGTATCTCTGCATCGAGATTTTCTATAGCGTCCCGAATGCCTGCGGCTTCATCGGCAAGGCTGGCAGCCTCCAGAGAAGCCAGTAGTTCACGGCCCTTTTCTAACCGCCGCCGCAGTTCCAAGTGATGGGTTAACTCCTCACGGTATTTGAACGAGTTAATATTCTATGAACAAACTACGACTAAACTATGAACAGCCATAGACTGTGCTTGTTTGTGTGGATAAAAATTCATACATATATGCAAAATTTTGCAAAACTGGCATGATAATTCATGCTTCATGGGCCGCCTGGTCGTGCAAATGCGGACTTTGTTCACAATTTGTTTACTCGTTCAATTACCGTGGTTAACTCCTGCTTTGTCATTTACATTACAGCCCCCTCGTGGTAGAATAATGTG
>CAMWSZ010000391.1 GCA_947177005.1 uncultured Clostridia bacterium
CAGCAGTTCCAGAAAGAGGATTCCGTACAGCTTGCCGGGGGTTTTTGTGCGCTCCCAAAAGGCGGGAATCATATGGCTGGCCTCCCTTTTTGTTCGATAACGAACATATTAGCACCCAACGGCAGAAAAGTCAAGGGCGGCAGGTACGGTGTTTTGTAGCTTGTGTGGAAAAATTTTGTCAAATTTTGGGTTCTGTTTTACAATTCTACAGAAAAATAAATTCCTCCTTGCCAAAGGAGTACATACGTGCTACAATACAACAAGCATCATCCCTATTTTATTTTTGGAGGTAGTTACAATGAAAAGAACAAACCGATTCGCGGCGCTTCTGCTGGCCGCACTGATGCCTTTGTCTCTGGCCGCCTGCGGCGGCAGCGGTGACGGCGGCAATACCGGCGGCGACGGCGGCAGCAGCAACAGCGGCGGGAAAGCCGATCCTCTGGTCACTGCAATGGCGAACATGGAGAAGGCCGAGAGTATGGACGCCAAAATGGTCATGGAGATGGACATGGAGGCCGGCGGCGAGACAATGGAGACTGTAACGACAATGGATATGAGCATATTCAACAGTCCCACACGGCTGAAAGCGGATATGACGATGAACATGAGCGGCTACGGCGATGTTTCTCTGGAGATCTATGCCGAGGAAACGGACGGCCAGCTTATGATGTACACATACGACGGCACAAACTGGTATTCTGAAACCGCTACAACGGAGGACCTGAGCCAATACGACGTTGGCAGCAGCATGGACTACTATTGGAACAGCACTACCGGCTTTAAGCAGGAGGGTACAGAGCAGATGGAGGGCGTCAGCGCATACAAATACACCGGCGTCATCACCGGCGACGCCATGCAGGAGGTTATTATGGACTCCGGTTCTCTGGACTCCCTGACACAGCTTGGAATGGACGAGGCTCAGCTGAAGGACATGCTGTCCGAAATGGGCGATATCTCCGTGAATCTGTGGATCAATGAGGAGACGCTGTATCCGGTCCGCTATGAGATGGACATGACCGCTGTTATGGACGGTCTGATGGGCAAGATTTTGGAGAGCATGGGCGATGAGGCGGAGGGTCTCACCATGAGCGTCCCCAAGATGACCATTAGCATCACCTGCTCCAACTTCAACAGCGCAACTGATTTCACTATTCCCGAGGAAGCGAAAAACGCCTGATCTGACAGGTTTAAGGAGGCGCCCGTATGAGCGGCACATTGTATCTGGTGGCAACCCCTATCGGCAATCTGGGAGACTTGAGCCCCCGGGCGGCTGAGACATTGGAGAACGTGGATTTCATCGCTGCAGAGGACACAAGGGTTTCCATGAAGCTGATGAATCATCTGGGCCTGAAAAAGCCCTTTGTGAGCTACCACCAGCACAATCGCGCCGCCGCGGGACCGTCTATCCTAACGCGGTTGCTGGCAGGGGAGTCCTGCGCCCTAGTCACGGACGCAGGTACTCCGGCTGTCAGCGACCCGGGCGAGGATTTGGTTCGGCTGTGCGCGGAGAATGGCGTGCCGGTGGTATCGATTCCGGGGTGCTGCGCACTGATCTCTGCGCTGGCGGTCAGCGGACTGCCTACAGGCCGGTTTACGTTTGAGGGATTTTTGTCCGTGAATAAGAAGGAACGGCGGGAGCATTTGCAGTCGCTGCTGGCCGAGGAGCGGACCATGATCTTCTACGAGGCCCCACATAAACTGCGCGTGACATTAACGGATTTATACGGCGTTTTCGGAGACCGGAAAATCGCGCTGTGTCGGGAACTGACCAAGCTCCACGAGGAGATTTTTCGGACAACGCTGGCTCAGGCGGTGGAGTGCTATCGGGAAAAGGAACCAAGAGGAGAGTATGTCCTTGTAGTGGCCGGGGCCGAACAGATTGAGTCCGCTGCCGTATAGCTGGCGGAGGGCGTCGGGATGGTGCTGGAACGCCGGGATGCCGGCGAACGGATGAAGGACGCCGTCCGGCAGGTGGCAGCGGATACCGGCTTGAGCAGGAACGAACTCTATGAAGCCGCAGTGAAGGCGCTGTAAAGGGGATAGAGATATGTGCGAACTGATTGATTGGAATTACCTGATAAATTTTCAGGAAAGTGACGATGAATGGCAGCCCAAAGTCACGATTCCGTTTTTGCTGGACACGCCCTGTCTGAAACGGGAATTTCCGCTGGATATTGTCGTCTGGAATCTAAACGAAGAAAAACTCCCAACCGTAAAAAAGGTTGTCGAATACGTACTGGCCAATTTCGGCAAGCTCTTTGAAACGGCCTGGACCGGCTTTTATCAGTATATGTGTTCTCATTCTATGGATGAAGATATCAAAGAGCATACATTAACCGAATTTTATCAGGAACAGATTGATTTTGAGGACCCGTATTACACAATCCGCTTGGAGATCAACAGCGACTATCTGTCGGACGGCGCTGCACGGTATCATTTTGTTGTCTCAACCACCTGCGATTATCGAAAATGGATGATCTCGGACGACGATATCCGACTGTTCATGCGGGACAACCGGTGCGAGGCCGCCAACACAAATAACGACGATACGCAGATTTTGGAGGGGATGGACTTTTCGGATTTGTATACATTTGGGGAGGCCGAAAAAGCAGCTTTTGCGAGTGTGTATGAAAAAATGGCACAGGAAGGCTTCCGGTTTGCCGAACCGTTTCAGAAATAACAAGCAGAAAAAAGGAGGCAGCTTTTCAGAGCTGTCTCCCATTTTTTCCGGTCACACGCAGTACAGCGCGATGCAGACATATTGCAGGATGCTCCCTGCCAGCACAAACAGATGCCAGACAAAGTGCATATAGTACCGCTGGGACTTATAAAATATGATCCCGGCGGTGTAGGCCACGCCACCCGCCGCCAGCAGGCCCAGTCCTAACGGCGGAAGCGCCGCCGCAATGGCACGCAGCGCCAGCACTACCAGCCATCCCATAAGAGCGTACAGCGCAAGGGACAGCTTGTCAAAGCGATTGAGATCAATAGCATTCAATGTGATGCCGGTGACCGCCAGCGTCGTGTTGGTGAGGAACAGCATCCAGCCGCTTCTTCCGCCCACTACCAGCAGCGACATGGGGATATATGTCCCCAGAATCAGGATAAAGATAGAGCAGTGATCCATCACCCGCAATGCGCGTTTGATATCGGGCCGGCGGACGGCGTGGTAAACAGTGGAGGCGGTATAGAGCAGCACAAGACTGAATCCATATGCCGCCAGACTGAAAACTGTTTTTGCGGAGCCGGTGGCAACGGCTTTGACAACCAGCGGGACTGCGCCTGCCAGTGCCAGCAGTGCGCCTGCGCCGTGGGAAATGGTATTGGCAAGTTCTTCGCCGGGGGTTTGTACACGTTTGTCGGTATTCATAATAACCGCCTTTCGCAATTTGTAAAATCACTAAACCTGATATTTTATATTATTATATATTGTTATATAAAGCGTGTCAAGTATTTTGTCCCGGAACTGAATTTCAAATACTCTTTATCTAAGAGCCTGTTTAGTATCTACCCAATCATTCTGAAAAGCGGTATAATAGGGGAT
>CAMWSZ010000392.1 GCA_947177005.1 uncultured Clostridia bacterium
GTCAAGGGAGGCGTATGATAATGACTATTGAAGAATTTTTCCGGGAAAATCCGGTGTGCGCCGTGGCTTTTTCCGGCGGCGTTGACTCCGCGTGGCTGCTCCATGAGGCGGCGCGTCTGGCGGAACGGACGGCGGCGTATTTTATCCGCACCCCTTTCCAGCCTGCGTTTGAGCTGCACGATGCCCGGAAAACCGCGGCGCAGCTTGGGGTCCCCCTGTCGGTGCTGGATTTCGACGTGCTGACGGTTCCGGAGGCCGCGGAGAATCCGCCGGACCGCTGCTACTACTGTAAAAAATCGCTGTTCTCCCTGCTGGGCGGCGCGGCCCGTATGGACGGCTATCCCCTGGTGCTGGACGGCGGCAACGCCTCCGACGACGCCGGAGACCGTCCGGGAATGCGGGCCCTGCGGGAACTGGGGGTCCGGTCACCGCTGCGGGAGTGCGGGGTGACAAAAGCGGAGGTCCGGCGTCTGGCGCGGGAGGCGGGTCTGCCGGTATGGGACAAGCCGTCTTACGCCTGCCTCGCCACCCGAATTCCCACAGGGACCGTGATTACGGCTGAAGATCTGGGCAGAGTCGAACGGGGTGAGCTGGCTTTTGCGGCTGCGGGACTGCGGGATTTCCGTCTGCGGCTGCGGGGGGATACGGGACTGCTCCAGGTGCGCATGGAACAAATGGAGCTTGCACGGCAGATTCTGCCGGAACTCCAAGGGCGTCTGGCACAGGATTTTTCCGCAATTGAACTGGACAGTACACCCCGGCAGGGCCGGGAGACATAAAAAGAGCGAGTACCAAACGGTACTCGCCCTTTCTTGCCTTATTTCACTGTCAGGCCGGACAATTGCCCGTTCTGGTAGTCAGTGATCACCGACAGGCCACCGGATGAATAGGGATTTTCGTAGCTGAACGCCGAACCGTCCGGCTTCAGGTCCGCGAACCGGGACACCGGTTCACCGTTGCAGGTGAGACGCAGCTCGTTTTCCGCGGCCTCGTCGTAGCGGATACCATAGGCGGCGTAATCCGCAAAAATTTCCGCAAAGGTACGGCCGGGTTGGCTGAGGGAACCGCCCTCTGCATCCGAGATTGCAAAGGCGGTCTGTGCCGGACCGTCCAGCAGCAGAACGTCGAAGATACTGGCATCAAAGCCTTTGCCGCCCCTCTGTACAAAGCCGGTCAGCTTGCCGCTGGGATCAACTCCGCCGCCGGGCAAAGGAGTGGCTTCATACAGCGTGTGGACATCGACAGTGCCCATGTCATTCATATAGGTGTATTTAATGCCGTAACCGTTGTCCCAGACGGAGAAGCCGTCCACCAGATAATGGATGAGCTGGCCGTTGTAGTACAGGCCGTCCCTTTCGTTTCCGGTGACGCCGAACGCCCGGTAGCTTTCCAGCAGGGAGGCGGCGTCCCAGGACGCTTCCGCAGAACCGGTCTTTTCACCGCTCTCATAGGAATAGATCACACTGCCAGTACCGGAACCCAGCATGGCATCCTCCACGACAGAGCCGTCGCTGTCTATGATATTTTTCGAGTACAGTGCGCCGTTTTTGATGTCCTCCAAGGTCTTTTCATACAAGGCGACCGTCTCGTCCACCATTGCCTGATCCCAGACAAACCAGCCTTTGTCACTGGTATAGCCCCGTGCGCCGGTGATGTCCGCCAGATCGCGTTTTTCCTGCTCCAGCCATTCCTTGTATTCCTCGTAGGTCCACCACTCAACCTTCCAGCCATCACCCCAACTGCCGTAATGAGCATGATACTGTTCCTCATTCATCCAAGTCTCGCCGCCGTCCGCGGAGTAGTATTTTTCACCATCCGGACCCCGGCTGATTGTGAGCATATCCTGCGTCACAACGGAGATATCGCGTCCGGTCACCAGACCGAATTCCGGTGAGGCATCCGGCTGATTATCAGGGGCTCCGGCGGCAAACACGGTAGCGGTCATCGTCATCACAACCATTACGGTCAAAACTGCCAGCAGTGCCGCCAAAGATACATTTTTATGCTTCATGATCGCTTCAATCCTTTCCTCCAGCGCGTGGCCGCTGAAATGACTGCCGCTGAGCACTGTACCGCCCCGCTCCTCCTCCATTCGCAGAAGCGCCAGAGCGTAGCCCGTCCGGTCCGCTCCGGAACGAATGACCGCTTCATCACAGGCCAGCTCGATATCACGGTTGGCCAGACGGTAGAACAGCCACACGAAGGGATTAAACCAGTGCAGGCACAGTCCGGCGGCAAGAAGGGCTTTGCGCAGGGTATCACAGCGCCGGATATGCGTGTATTCGTGTTCGAGGATATAGGACAGGTTCTCCCGGTCCGACAGGTCCATACGGCTGGGCAGCAGCACCACCGGCTGAAGAATGCCGTAGGTCAGGGGAGCGGCGATGCGGTCGCTGCGGCGCACCTGGACGAAGCGGCGCAGGGGATGACCGTCCTGCCAGCGGCGGATGAATTCGTCCTCAACGGGCAGGCTCATGGCGTACAGACTGCGGCTTTGCAGGTGTCCCCATAACAGCCACGCGGCGCACAAAACAGCGCCGGTACACCAGATTGGGAACAGCGGAAGCCGTATGGGCGCGGTTGGCATGGCGGGGATCTGCCGTATGGCAAAATCTTCGGTTACTGTTGATGCGATTTCCATTTCCGCCATACTGCCGGAAGATATCTGCAACTGCGGCGCGGCGGTTTGAAGCGACGGCAGGCTGACGCTGAAAAGGGCGGGGATGCGGACCAGCGCCATCAGCCGCAGCAGCACGATGTCCCACATCAGGCAAAAAACCCGCCGGGGCGTCTGCTGGCTGAACCGTAGGCGCAGAATGACCGTTGTCAAAATCATGACCGCTCCCGTCAGCGTGGCCTGCAACAGAGGCTGCAAATTGCTCATTTCAATTCCTCCACCAATTGCCGGAGACGTTCGATCTCCTGACTGTTCAGGGCTTTGCCGTCCAGCAGGGACGCTACCAGACGGTCGGCATGGCCGCCGTACATACGGTCAATAAGCTCCCGGGTCTCCTGCTTCTGCACTGCCTCCCGGCTGACCAGTGCGCAGCAGAGAAAGCCCGGGTCTGTACGGCGCAGAAGACCCTTTTCGACGCATTTTTTCAGGACGGTATAGGTGGTGGTTTTGCTCCAGCCCACCTGTCCCGCGGCGATGACGGCGATCTCCTTTGCGGGAAGCTGGCCGCGCGTCCAAAGGATCTCAAGAATGCGCAGCTCACTGTCGTAGATTCTAGTTTCCAACCTGTCCAGCTCCTTTCCAATGTTGATGATTCTACTGCAATAGAACAACTGCATTCTACTACAATAGAACGCAGTTGTCAAGAGCAAAATTGAAAGCTGTACCATTCCCGGAAAACGGGAGCATGTCTTATTTGCCTACACAGAATCGTTCAAAAATCCGCGCCACCAGATCCTCACGCAGAGTATGTCCAGTAAGTCCGCCCAATGCGTTGAGGGCGGTTTCCGTGTCCGTGAGCACGGCGTCCGGGGTCATGCCGGACGCCAGCGCCTCCAACGCACCATGCAGGGCGTCCAGCGCACGGC
>CAMWSZ010000393.1 GCA_947177005.1 uncultured Clostridia bacterium
GTACATACCTGCACCAGCGTCAGCAAAATGCTGTCCTCCGTGGGACTGCGCCCGGATTGGACCACAAAGGGAAAAGAGGCCGTTATCCGGACGGAATTCGCTATGGAGCAGAACGACCCCTTTACCGTGTTCGTCATCGACTGGCTGCTGCCCGACCTGAACGGAATCGAGACCGTGCGGCAGATCCGGAAAATCATCGGCGAGAGCGCTCAGATCATCATTCTGACCGCCTATGACTGGACGGATATCGAGGAGGAGGCCCGGGAGGCCGGTGTGACGGCGTTCTGCTCAAAACCGCTGTTCCTCTCCGAGCTGCGGAACATCCTGGCCGCACCCGGCAAGGTTGTGGAGGAGGCCGCGGAGGAGGACGGCGCCATACGGCTGCTGGCCGGGAAGAAAATTCTGCTGGTGGAGGACAACGAGCTGAATCAGGAGATCGCCCTGACAGTTCTGGAGGAGGCCGGTTTTGTGGTGGACGCCGCAGACGACGGAACGGAAGCGGTGGAGATCATCAAGACCTGCCGGCCGGATGCCTATGACCTGATCCTCATGGATATCCAGATGCCGGTAATGGACGGCTACACGGCGTCGCGGACAATCCGCGGGCTGGCGGACCCGGCAAAGGCCGGAATCCCTATCGTAGCGATGACCGCCAACGCTTTCGAGGAGGACCGGCAGAAGGCTATCGAAGCGGGGATGAACGGCCATATCCCCAAGCCTATTGATGTCCCAATACTAATGGGAACTTTAAAAGAAATTCTGTTGCAATAAAGATCCTTTTTTTGGAAAAATTGTCGCAAACCGGCGCTCTGCTTTGGGTGGAGCGCCGGTTTTATACGTCATTTTGTTTTGGCGCGGATACCTTTTGTCCAGTATATTAAGATATCGTTAATAATAGAAAATTTGTATGGACAGCGGCAGAAAAAAGGAATAAAATAATGGAAACCGGACGGACATCACTCCAGTCCGCAGACAGACTAATTCTTCCAGGAAGGAGTCCCTTGTAATGGAACTGACGGAACAATTTATCCTGCTTCAGGCACCTAACCCCGCGGCCGCGGAAAACGGCCGGAAGCTGTCAAAAAAAGGCAGCTTTGCCAACCACCAGAAAACAGAGGACGATACCGTATACTGGTCCAGCTGCAAGGGCAGCGGGAAAAATCCCTACCGTGTCTCTATCGACTGGAGCCAGCCGGATACACCCGTGTGCCGCTGCTCCTGCCCCAGCCGGCAATTCCCCTGCAAGCACGCTTTGGGCTTGATGTTTGAACAACTGGCCGGAAAACCGTTTGAGGTGGCGGAGATCCCCCAGGACATCGCCGAGAAACGGGCCAAACAGGCCGCCCGTGCCGCAAAAAAGGCGTCGGAACCGGCAAAGCCCAAAAAGCCAAACGCCGCCGCCGCAAAGAAAAAACTCAACAAGCAGCTGGAAGGGCTGGATATGGCCGAAAAAATGGTGAACGACCTGCTGGCCTCCGGTCTGGGCACGCTGGCCGGAAGCTCCGCCCAGGTGTACGAAAAGCTGGCGAAGGATTTGGGGAGCAGCTACCTCACCGGCCCCCAGACCGCGTTTACCCGTATCGCACTGGCGGTGCGCACCGTGCAGAAGCACCCCGAGCAGGCGGACGCCGCCTATGCCGAGGCCCTGCGTATCCTGATCTATCTGCGCTCCACCATTAAAAAATCCCGGGTCTTCCTCCAGAACAAACTGGACGCCAACAGCTTTACCGCTGAGGATTCCGTGCTTTTCGAGGCCCTGGGCGGGGTGTGGCGGCTGGAGGACCTCCACGCTGCGGGCGCATTTCGTGAGAACGTGAAATTAGTCCAGCTGTCCTTTGACGTCACCTGCGATGAGGCCAAAAAGGAGTACATAGAACGGGGCTGGTGGCTGGATACCAGTACCGGCGAGATCGCCCAAACCCTCAACCTGCGGCCCCTGAAAGCCCTGAAGTACGTCAAGGGTGACGACAGCCGTTTTGACCTGCTGGAGATCCCCACCCTCTACACCTATCCCGGCGAGGGAGACCACCGCATCCGCTGGGAAAATTTCACCTCACGGTCCCTGACCCCTGCCGAACAGGCGTCCCTGCCAAAGCTGGCGCAGCCCGATTTGACGGCGGCGGTCAAGCTGGTGAAGGGAACCATTAAAAATACGCTGGCACCCAAATTTTTGGCCGTCATGGTCCCTGTCGGAAAGCTGGGACGGCTGAATGAGGAAACCGTGCTGGAGGACACAAAGGGCAATCGAATCCTGCTGCGGGACCGTCCGGAGGACGGAGAGGCGCTGGCGTCCGTGAACCGCCTTGACCTGCTGCCCGAAGCGCCGCCGGAGGGCAGCGCAATGTTCGGCCTCATGTTCTACGACAGCCGGGACAAGTCCCTCTGTCTTCATCCCTACAGCGTCGTAACGCCGGAACGGATTATCCGGCTGCAATATTAAGGAGGCGTATAGCATGAATCTGCAACCGCTTTACGATGTGAAGGAACGGCTGGAATACGCCGCCATTGCAGGCACCGGCCTGCTGAGCGAGGATTTCCGTCTCCAGCGCGCCGCCGAAAATTTGAAGCCGCTGGCGGCGGCAAGCCCGGTGTTCGGGAAAATCGACGCCAGCGTGCAGAAGCTGCTGGCCGCCCCCGCGGAGGAGCGTGCCGGGCTGCTGCTGGATACCCTCGCGCTGGTGGACGCCGTGGCCTATACGCAGGCAAAGTCCGGGGTGTCCGGCGATTTGGAGCCGCTGGAATTCTGGGGCGGCGGGAACTACCAGCAGCTGTCCCGGGCACAGCTCCAGCCCCTGCTCAGCGCCCTCACCACCACCGGCGGCGGCCGTATTGACGTGATCAAATCCGCCTGGGAGAACAACCCCGGCTATTTTACCGATTTCCGGGTTCTGCCCGCGGTGGTGCTGGGCCTGGGGGACGGCTACAACGAGATCGCTGACCTGAACACGGAAATATTGATAAAAATCGGACCTGTGGCCCTGCCGCTGCTGCGTATGGAGTTCGACCCCGCCGGGAAAAAGGAAATGGGCCGCCGTGTGGAGGCTATCGCCGCCATTGAGGGAAACGACGCCGTGCCCTGGCTGAAGGAGATCCTTCCCAAATCGAAAAAAGATGTCCGCACGTCCGTTATCACCGCCCTCGGCACGGCGATTATCACCGACATGGGCACGGACCCGGAAAATACACAGCTGCTTCTTGACCTCGCCAAGACCGAACGCGGCAAAAACCGTGACGCCGTGCTGGAGGGTCTGGCGCGGCAGGACGGCGAGGAAGTACATAAGTTCTGGAAAGCCGAACTAAAAAAGAATGGCGGTACGGCGGCCTGGTTTCTGGGCGAAACGACGGCTGATTGGGCGTCTGAGCTGCTGGCGGAGGAAAGCCAAACGTATTTTGAGGCGTTTTTCAAGGAACAGAAGCTGACCCAGGAGATGACGAGTGAGGCGTACAAATGGCAGTACGCCATCCGGGCAAATCGTCGCCCAAAATGCTGGACTTCTGGCGCTGGATGGACAGCCACTGGGAAGATCCCATGATGTAC
>CAMWSZ010000394.1 GCA_947177005.1 uncultured Clostridia bacterium
AGCGCTCCTTGCACTCCTTGCAGTCCATGAGGGGGTCGGAGAAGCCGCCCACGTGTCCGGACGCCACCCAGACCTGCGGATTCATCAGGATTGCGGCGTCGAGGCCCACGTTGTAGGGGTTTTCCTGAACGAACTTTTTCCACCACGCTTTTTTGACGTTGTTTTTCAGTTCCACACCCAGCGGGCCGTAGTCCCATGTATTGGCGAGTCCGCCGTAAATCTCGCTGCCGGCAAAAATAAAGCCCCTTCCTTTGCAGAGCGAAACGATTTTATCCATCGTTTTTTCGGTGTTTTTCATGTGGTTAATCTCCTTTTGCTTTCTGATAAAAACGCTGACAAATCCCGAAACTCAGCCTTATATCCGGGCTTCTGGATTTATCAGCGTTTGGCGGCCGGACACTCCCTACAGTGCGAATTGAGCGTCCGGCCAGGACTGGTCGGAGTGCGGGGACTCGAACCCCGGGCCTCCTGCTCCCAAAGCAGGCGCGCTACCAACTGCGCAACACCCCGATACATACCTCTCTATTATACAGATTTTTAGCGTTCTGTCAAATACAAAGTGAGAGAATTTTTTGGACTTTTTGTGTGAATGTTGTTCAAAAATGACGAAGCACAAAAGCGGGAGGCCGCCGCTGCGGCGGTCTCCCTGTCTGTTATTTGCCGGGACGGCTGTTATAGGCGGCAATTCCCTTTGCCAGCAGGTCCATGGCGCGTTCCAGATCCTTCTGCTTGAGGATGTAAGCAATACGGATTTCATTCATACCCTTGCCCGGGGTGCCGTAGAAGGGGGCACCGGGGGCAAACATGACCGTATCGCCGTTGTCGTCGAAATCGGTCAGCAGCCAGCGCTGGAATTTGTCCGTATCGTCAATAGGCAGCGCGGCCATCAGATAGAACGCGCCCCTGGGGCACTTGCAGATGACGCCGGGGATCTCCTTCAGCTTTGCCACGACGGTATCGCGGCGGCGCTTGTACTCCTCCCGGACCGCGGCAAAATATTCCGGTCCCACGTCGTACAGCGCGGCGGCGGCGATCTGGTCCAGCGTCGCCACGGACAGGCGCGCCTGACAGAATTTCATTGCCTGACTCAGCAGCTCCTTGTTCCGGGTAATCAGGCACCCGATGCGGGCCCCGCAGGCGGAGAAACGCTTGGAGACGGTGTCGATCACGATCACATTGTCTGCGGCGTCGTCGAACTGTCCCATCGACTGGAGCGGTTCCCCGGCGTATATAAACTCACGGTACGCCTCGTCGCCGATAATAAACAGGTTATGCTCCTTTGCAATGTCCACCATCATCCGCATTTCCTCCGGCGTCAGGACCGTACCGGTGGGGTTGCCGGGGTTGGTGCAGACAATAGCGCGGGTATGTTCGTTGATCTCTGCCTCCACCTTGGCGCGGCTGGCGTAGTGATACCCCTCCTCCGGGGTGGTGTGAATGGGGTGGATCTTTGCGCCGCAGGTATTAACCATTGTGTTATAGTTGGGATAGAAGGGCTCTGGAATCAGGACTTCATCGCCGTCGTCAAGAATGCAGTTGAACGCGATTTGCAGCGCCTCGCTGCCGCCGGTAGTAATGAGGATCTCGTTTTTCTCAAAGTGCATGTCCAGATTGTCGTAGTACTTCTGGATTGCGTTGATGAGCACAGGCAGTCCGGGGGAGGGCGCATACTCCAGAACCGGCTGCTCAAAGTTCCGGACGGCCTCGAAATACTGGGGCGGCGTCTCGATGTCCGGCTGGCCGATGTTCAGGTGGTAGATTTTTTTACCTGCCGCCTCAGCCTCTACGGCGTAGGGGTGGAATTTCCGCATGGGGGAGAGGCCGCACTTTTGGGCTTTGCTGGAAAATTTCATGGTATGTACCTCACTTTTCCTCTTGTTGTCGCACAATGCACAATAATAATACATTGAGAGCGTTAGCCCTCCATCGGTTTCTATTGTAATATAGGCGGCGGTGGTTGTCAAGGCAAGTTTGCCGCCGCGCTCAGATCAGGATTCCTTCACAGTGGTCGATCTCATGCTGAATGATTTGGGCCGTCCAGCCGGTGAAGGTTTTAAAGCGGGTCTGGAAAGCCTCGTTCCGGTAGCGCACCTTGACCGATTTCCAGCGCCGGACTTTTCGGATTCCCGGGAGGGATAAGCACCCCTCCTCCGTCTCGTAGGGGCCGGATTTTTTCACGATCTCCGGATTATACATCACCATATATTGTCCCTCGCAGGCAAAGGCGATGATCCGTTTGTTGATCCCGATCATGTTGGCGGCCATTCCGACGCAGCCCTCCCGGTGAGCGGCTAAGGTTTCCAGCAGGTCCGCCGCCGCCTGTGCATCCTCCGGGCCTGCCGGTTCCGCCTTTCGGGAGAGAAATCTGGTGTCCGTCATAATGTCTCGTATCATGGCTTTTCCTCCAAGTAATGGTTGTCTTTCGATCTCTTTTACCTTTCGTGTTGATAAGCGCCTGAAAATTTTCCACCTTCGTCGAGCTGCCCAACAACCCGGAATTTATCTTCCCTGTTTATCTTTAGGGCGAACCCAATAGAAAGAAATAAAACTGAACAAAAAAGTTTGTATTAGAATTTCAAGCATACCGCCAATCTCTAAATTCCAAAATTCTGTTGGCTCATAATAGATAAAGTATTCAATAGAGCCTGGCGCTGTGGCGGGTGTATTGAATATACCGATAATTAAAATCATAGTCCAAATCATCAGCCACCCATACTTGCTGTGTATAAAAGACTTCTTAAACAACCATAGAACAATACCAAATAAAGCACCACGAACAATTTGAAAAACAGGGGCTAATCCTACAATTAGACTATTCGTATCCCTCATACCAGCTTGTGACAATGAGGATTGATAATGAAACAACGTCATGGCTACCATACCACAAGCAATATACGTTATCACATGAACGAGAGTAATTTTGCCTACAAACTTACCACTTTCTTTTATCATATATCGTTATCTCCCATAAATTCCGATTTGTTGTACCGATTATTTCAATGTCAATTTCAATTTCATGCAGGGATTAGTGAAATCTCCAGTACGCATATCCATCAACACGGAATGGTAAAAGGGACCCCTTTCGCATATCAGCAACAATATAACGGGAAAATATGCGGCTGTCAATACGGATCATGCCGGGTTCCGGCAAAAAAGCTGTTGACATCCCCCAAAATCAATGCTATAGTATAGCAAAATCAGCGATGACGGAGAAGCGGCCGGCGTGCGTCGCACAGAGAGGGGATCGTTCTGGTGTGAGATTCCTGCGTCAGTACCGGCCTGTACCACTCCCAAGCCGCCCGGGATGACCGGGACGGGTCCCGCCCGTTACAGCGGTCACGAGCGGCGGCATTTTGCCGCAAGCAGGGTGGAACCGTGGAGTTGCGTCTGACTTCACCCCTGAATCTTTATGTCAGGGGTGAATTTTTTTGCCCCAGCATCGAAAGGAGCTTTTTATTATGGCTGAAGAAAATCTGTACACCTTTGAGAACGAATCCTACCGCAAAACCTATTGGCATACCTGTTCCCATGTGC
>CAMWSZ010000395.1 GCA_947177005.1 uncultured Clostridia bacterium
AACGCCCCTGCCCTCAGGAAAACATTCCATACCGGCCAGCATACCGGCGTCCAGCGCCAGACGTTTTTTGCTTTTGACCCGGAAATGGCGGTGATTCACCGCGAAATAGTCGATACCGGATTCGATCAGGGCGGCGGCGACAGAATGGGTATTGGCGGTGGTGTTGGCGTACTGGAAGCAGCCGGTATCCGTGGAGACGGCCACGTACAGCGGCAGCGCGATTTCCGGGGTAATTCTGCCCAGTTCCCGGCAGATCTCATAGACGATCTCTCCGCAGGCGGCTTTTTCGGGGTAAACGCAGCGGGCCGCGCCGAAGCCCTCGAAGGAGGGGTGGTGGTCGATAGCCAGACCGATCTGGTCCAGATACCGCTCCCCGCCGCGGAAAAACAGGCCGGTCCCGGCGATGTCCACCGACACCACAAAATCCGGTGAAAAATCCTCAGCGGCCCAGTATTTTTCCGCATAAATGAGCATTGTCCGGGTAATATCGGGATTTTTCAGCAGAAACGCATTTTTCCCGGCCTGCCGCAGCGCGGCGCACAGTCCGGCGGCGCAGCCAATGGTGTCGCCGTCGGGACGCCGGTGGGTCAGGATTAAAATATTGTCTTTTGTCTTTAAAAGACCGGCGGCCTCCGCGGCGGACAGATTTTTCATGGCTCCTCATCCTCCAGGATAATATTGGCGTTGGCCGGGTTGGCGGGCTTGACCACATTTGGGTCACGGAGCATTTCCAGAATATGCGCGCCCTGTGCAATGGAGTCGTCGGCGACGAATTGCAGTTCCGGGGTGCAGCGGAGCTTAACCGCGCCGCCCAATTCCCGGCGCAGGTAACCGGCGGCGGATTTCAGCCCCTTCATCACGTCGTTTTCATGGGATTTGTCCAGTGCGCTGACGTAGACCTTGCAGTAACGCAGGTCGTTGGTGGTATCCACGTGGGTAATGGACACCAGGCCGTTTTGCAGCCGGGGGTCCTTTAACGTCCGCAGCAGTGCCGACAGTTCCCGCTGTATTTCCTCGTTGATTCGTCCGATTCGATTACTTGCCATGGTTGATAAAATTTCCTTTCTTTCAAGGTTCGTCTTTCAGCCCCAACAGATAGTCTGTGGAGACATTGAAGAAAGTAGCCAGCAAAACTAAATTTTCAAAAGTTGTACTATTGAGTCCATTTTCTATTGTACTGATAGATTTAGAAGTTAAACCAATGATTTCCCCTAAATCTTTCTGTGTCATTCTGCGTTTTAAGCGTAACATTCTCAGTCTGTCGCCAAAAATTTTATTGACTTCCATAAATCTCCTTGACAATCTCATGAAAATAGTATAAAATACGTAATACGTAAATAAATCTATTGAAGTGAGGTACGTTCCTATGAACGACACATTCAGCCGCTTATTTTCCTATTGGTGTATGCCCTATGAGTATCTGAGCTTTCCGGAATACCTGCAAAACAACCCTATCAAAGCCTATGGCGAATATGCCTTTGAGGAGGGGTTCCGGCTGGCGGTCTCCCTGCTTGCGCCACTCCTGACACAGAACGATTTTGACCCCTACAGAAAATAACGCATACAGGGCGGGCGCACGGCCCGCCCTGCTTGCATAACAGAGGAAAATCAGCGTTCGATCTGCTCCATGACAAAGCACTCGATGATATCGCCCTCTTTGATATCGTTGAACTTCTCAATGCACATGCCGCACTCATACCCGGAGGCGACTTCCTTCACGGCGTCTTTGAACCGCTGCAAGGATGCGAGCATTCCCTCGTGGATGACCACGCCGTCGCGGACGATGCGCACCTGGCAGCTTCTCTGGATCTTGCCGTCCTGTACATAGCAGCCCGCCACGGTGCCGATGCCGGACACCTTGTAGGTCTGCCGGATCTCGGCGTGACCGATCAGCGCTTCCCTGAACTTCGGGGCCAGCATACCCTTAATGGCGGCCTCGACTTCGCCAATGGCGTCATAGATGACGCGGTACATACGCAGGTCCACATGACTGCGGGCGGCACTGTCCCGGGCGGCGGCGTCGGGCCGCACGTTGAAGCCGACAATAATCGCCTTGCTGGTAGAGGCCAGCATGACGTCGCTCTCGCTGATGGCCCCCACGCCGCTGTGGATGACCCGCACGCGCACTTCATCGTTGCTCAGCTTTTCGAGACTGGATTTTACCGCCTCGGCGGAGCCCTGTACGTCGGCCTTCACGATGATATTCAGGTCTTTGACCTCGCCGGCCTGGATCTGGTTGAAGAGGTCCTCAAGAGAGACCTTCTGTACCGGCGCGGCGGCTTTGGCACGCTCCTCGGTCTTGCGCTGCTCGACGAGTTCACGGGCAAGCCGTTCGTCGGCCACGGCGTTGAACGTACTGCCTGCGCCGGGGACTTCGCTCAGGCCGGTGATCTCCACAGGCTTTGACGGTCCCGCTTCGGTGAGCCGTTCGCCCTTGTCGTCTACCATTGCGCGCACACGGCCCACGGTCGTACCGGCGATAATGATATCGCCCTGTTTCAGAGTACCGTTCTGGACCAGCAGCGTGGCCACGGGACCGCGGCCCTTGTCCAGCCGGGCCTCGATGACCGTACCCTGCGCCGCACGGTTGGGGTTGGCTTTCAGTTCCGCCACTTCGGCGGTCAGGGAGACCATTTCCAGCAGATTGTCGATGCCCATACCGGTTTTGGCGGAGATGGGGCAGATGATGGTTTGACCGCCCCACTCCTCCGACACCAGTTCATACTCGGTCAACTGCTGTTTGATGCGTTCGGGATTGGCCTCCGGTTTATCCATTTTGTTGATGGCGACAATAATGGGGATGTTGGCGGCCTTTGCATGGTTAATGGACTCAATGGTCTGCGGCATGATGCCGTCCTCGGCGGCCACGACAAGAATGGCGATATCCGTCACCATTGCGCCTCTGGCACGCATGGAGGTAAAGGCTTCATGGCCTGGTGTGTCAAGGAAAGTGATAGGTTTGCCGCTGATCTGGGTCTGATACGCGCCGATATGCTGGGTGATGCCGCCGGCCTCGCCGGACGCAACGCTTGCATGACGGATATAATCCAGAAGGGAGGTTTTGCCGTGATCGACGTGTCCCATAACCACGACCACCGGTGCGCGGGCCACCAGATCCTCCGGCTTATCCTCGGCGGTGTCAATCAGCTTCTCCTCAATGGTGACGACGACTTCCCGTTCGACGCGGCAGCCCAGCTCCTCCGCGATAATTGCGGCGGTATCAAAGTCGATGAACTGGCTGAGGGAGGCCATAACGCCGTTTTTCATCAGGCATTTCACGACCTCCGCGCCGGTTTTTTTCATGCGGCTTGCCAGCTCCTGCACGGAGATCTCATCCGGGATTTTGACGGTCAGGGGGGTTTTTTTTGCGATTTCAAGCTGTAACCTTCTCAGCTTTTCGGCCTCCTCCTGCCGCCGCTTGCTGGACAAGTTCATCTGTCCGCGTTTTCTGCTGCCGGAGCTGCGGAATTTTTCCTTACTCTGCTCCCGGTCCCGGCGTCCGCCGCGGTCGGTGCGGTCGGCCATATCCTGC